>JBEBGU010000242.1:0-6153 GCA_040081325.1 Prosthecobacter sp. | reverse complement strand
GCTTGGCATTCCACTGGCACGCATGGGCTGCGTGGTGTGGCAGTGGGACATGCTCAGCGATTCGGACTCGATCCAGTTCTCCCGTGAGATCGTGCATAAGTTTGCGACGCAGCGGCCCGAGGCAAACAAGACGGAGAACTGGGGTCTCTACAGCCCGCAGGCGGAGTCGCATCTGCAATCCGTCATGGGTCTGCAAACCTGGAATGCTGTGCGTGGGCTCGACTTTCTGCTCTCGCTGCCCGAGGTCGATCCAGAGCGCACCGCCATCACCGGCGCCAGCGGCGGCGGTACGCAGACGATGCTGCTGGCGGCCATTGATGACCGCATCAAGCTCTCCTTTCCCTGCGTGATGGTTAGCGCGTCGATGCAGGGCGGCTGCACCTGTGAAAATGCTTCGCTGCTGCGTATCGGAACCGGCAATGTGGAGTTCGCGGGTCTCTTTGCCCCGAAGCCGCAGGGGATGAATACGGCGAATGACTGGACGAAGGAGATGGCCACGAAAGGCTTTCCTGATTTGCAGAAGCTCTATGAGACGCACGGCAAGAAAGACAACGTCATGCTACTGCGCGGTGAGCATTTCCCGCACAACTACAATGCGGTCACGCGCTCGGCCTTTTACACCTTCGTGAACAAGCACTTCAAGCTCGGGCAGCCAGCGCCCGTCATCGAGCGTGACTATGAACCACTCACCAAGGAGCAGCTCAGTGTGTGGGATGACAAGCACCCGGCGCCGAAAGCTGCTGACCCCGAGTTTGAGCGCACGATACTGAAGTATTTCAGCGATGATGCTGATAAGCAACTCCAGGCTGCCGAACCGCAAGTGCTGCGCCAAGCTGTCGAGGTCGTCATCGGTCGCACTTACGACAAGGCAGGTGATGTGGCGTGGGATCTCAAAGACAAACAGGATCGCGGTGACTATCTCGAAATGACTGGGACGCTGACCAACAAGACTTACAATGAGGAGCTCAATGTCGTGTGGCTTTACCCGAAGCAATGGAATGGCCGCGCGGTCGTCTGGCTTGATGACGGCGGTAAGTCGGCGCTGCAAAACGATGACGTGAAGAAGCTCGTGGCTAGTGGTGCTGCCGTGCTCGGTGTGGATCTGCTCCTGCAAGGGGGTGAACCGGTGAAGCTGACGGCTGTGGTCAAAAACCCGCGCGAGTTCGCCGGTTTCACGCATGGTTATAACCACGCTCTGTTTGCGCAGCGCACCCATGATGTGCTCTCCATCATCAGCTTCCTCCGCAACGCAAAAGTCGGCTCGCACGCGAACCCGAAGACTGTGTGCCTCGCGGCATTCGGCCAGCAGACAGGCCCCATCGCCATCGCTGCCCGCGCTCTCGCCGGTGAAGCCATCGACCGGGCGGCGGTGGATACGCATGGCTTCCGCTTTGGTAAGGTGCTGGACTATCGTGACACAATGTTCCTGCCGGGCGGTGCGAAGTATCTGGATCTGCCAGGCATGATCACGCTCAATGCGCCGCAGCCGCTGTGGATCAAAGGCGAGGGCAAAGCGCCTGAAGGATCGGCGGTGGAGTGGCTGTTAAAGTAAGTTCTCATGAAACTAGCTCTCATCTTTCTCTCTCTGCTCGGCTTCGCCTCGGCGCAAGACACAACGCTGCCAGCCAAGGACAAGTTCCACCTCTTCCTGCTCGTGGGTCAGTCGAACATGGCGGGGCGTGGTGTGGTGGAGGAACAGGACAAGACGCCGCATCCGCGTGTGCTCATGCTGAGCAAGGAGGGCAAGTGGGTGCCAGCGATTGATCCGATGCATTTCGATAAATCGGCGGCGGGTGTGGGACTCGGCAAGACGTTTGGTCAGATCATTGCGGAGGCGAATCCAGGCGTGACTATTGGACTGATTCCGTGCGCGGTCGGTGGCTCGCCTATTGATTCGTGGAAGCCGGGCGTGTTTTATCCTGCGACGAAAAGTTATCCGTGGGATGATATGGCGAAGCGTGCGGCCGTGGCTCTGCCTGCTGGCACGTTGAAGGGCGTCCTCTGGCATCAAGGTGAGAGTGATTCACTGCCTGCTTTTGCGCCGACCTATGAGCCGAAACTGCATGATCTCGTGGCTCGTTTACGCAAGGAGCTGAATGCGCCTGAGGTGCCGTTCATCGCCGGTCAGATGGGGAAGTTTGAAGATATGCCGTGGACGCCGGAGAAGGTCGTGGTGGATCAGGTGCATCAAGATTTAGCCAAGAAGGTGTCACGCGCTGCTTTTGTGAGTGCAGAGGGCTTGAAGCATAAGGGGGACAAGATTCACTTCGACTCGGCTTCGTTTCGCGAACTCGGAAAGAGATACGCAGAGGCTTTTTTAGCGATGAAGGTGCGGCCTTGAGTCCGTATCTGATGCGCCATGATTCGCCTCATCCTCCTCACGCTGCTTCTCGCCGACTCACTTCACGCTGAATTCAAAGCCGGAGCGGCGGTGATCGACATCACGCCGCCGAAGCTGCCAGTGCTGGTGAATGGCGGGATGATGAGCCGCTATGTGGACAAGATTAAAACGCGGGTCAACGCGCGGGCCATCGTGATGAGCGATGGTAAGTCGCAGCTCGCCATCGTGGTGGCAGATAGCTGCATGATGAGCCGTGAGGTGCTGGATGACGCGAAGGCGATGGCAGCCAAGAAGACGGGCATATCAGCGGATCGTATGCTGATCTCAGCGACTCATGCACACTCGGCCCCGGCTTCGATGGGCTGTCTGGGGACCGATCCTGATCCAAACTATGTACCGTTTTTGAAGGAGAAGCTTGTCGAGGCAATCGCTGCGGCACAGGCCGCGATGGAGCCTGCACGCATTGGTTTTGGCAAAGCGGATGCGGCGGCATTTACAGCGCTGCGGCAGTGGATACGCAGGCCGGATCGTCTGGCGGAAGATCCCTTCGGGAACATGACGGTGCGCGCAGCCATGCACGCGGGTGCCAAGTGGGATGATGCGGTGGGTGAGGCTGGGCCGGAAGATCCTGATCTGTCGCTGATCTCGATCCAAACGAAGGCGGGTAAGCCGCTGGCGGTGATGGGCAATTTCTCGATGCACTACTTCGGTGACAAGGACATCAGCGCTGACTACTTCGGCCTGTTTTCGGAAGGCCTGAAACAGCGTATCGCACCTGATGGGAAGTTTGTCGGCCTGATGTCGCATGGCTGTAGCGGTGACATTTATCGTGTCGATTACACGGTGCCGGAGAAGGAGCGCCCGAAGCCGACGATCGATGAATACACGAACGGACTGCTCGACATCGCCATGAAGGCGTATGCGGGGATCAAATACGGCGACCAACCTGTGATCGCGATGGAGGAGCGGCGCATGACATTGAAGTATCGCGTGCCTGATAAGCAGCGCCTCGAATGGGCGCAGCGCATCGTCGCGGAGATGGGGGATCGTTTGGCAAAGACGCCGACAGAGGTCTATGCGCGTGAGCAGATCATCCTGCATGAGCGGCAGCAGACGGAGATCGTGGTGCAGGCGCTGCGTGTCGGGGACATCGGAATCGCCACGACACCGAATGAAACGTATGCGATCACCGGTCTGAAAATCAAAGCAGCGAGTCCGCTGCCTAACAATATGGTGATCGAACTCGCGAATGGTGGTGATGGCTACATCCCGCCGCCTGAGATGCATGCGTGGGGCGGCTACAACACCTGGGCCGCGCGTTCAGCAGGCCTAGAGGTGATGGCAGAAGCGAAGATCACGGGCGCGGCTATCGAGTTGCTGGAAAAGGTCACGGACAAGCCGCGTCACGGATGGAAGCTGAGTGACGGTGCAGCGGCGAAGTCTGTGCTGGCATTGAAACCGGCCGCCTATTGGCGCTTGAATGAATTTACCGGCCCGCATGCTGCCGACGCGAGCGGACACGAGCACGACGCAGCGTATGAAAAGGATGTCGCCTATTATCTGGAAGGACCGAAGTCGGCGGCCTTCTGCGCCAATGGCCATACCAACCGCGCGCCTCATCTGGTCGGTGCCCGAATCCGGTCGCGCTTTGCCGGTCTCGGCGATCACTACTCGGTCTCCCTGTGGTTTTGGAATGGCATGCCCAATGATGGTCGCGACACGAGCGGTTGGCTGTTCTCCCGCAGTCATGATCACGGTCTCGGCATCTTCGGAGATCATCTGGGCATTGGTGGCAAGAGCGGCAACACAGGTCGACTCATTTTCTTCACCGGCGTGGACGAGAAAGCCATCGTCGCCGGTAAAACTGAGATCCCTCGCTGGCAGTGGCAGCAGGTGACTCTCGTCCGCGATGGCAATGCGGTGCGGGTTTACTTGAACGGCAATCTTGAACTCGAAGCCAGTGGTCGCGTTGATCCGTTCGTGCCACTCGGCGAGTACTTCTTCGGTGGCCGCAGCGACAACGACTCGAACTGGGAGGGCAGGCTGGATGAGATCGCCGTTTTCAATCGTGCGCTGAGTGCGGAGGATGTGGCGAAGCTGGGGGTGCCTCACGATTAGACACAGACTTGCCGGAATACGGCACGGCAGATGTGCGTTAATAGTGTCGATGCGTTTACGACTGTCTCTTCTCTTGGTGCTACTGCTGTCTCTAGCTGGCGGGCAGTCCGTGTCTGCCGTGGCTAAACTGCAATTCAATCGAGACATCCGGCCGATTCTTTCGGATAAATGCTTTCACTGCCATGGGCCGGATAGCAAGAAGCGGAAGGCCGAACTGCGGCTGGATGAGCGGGCGGCAGCAGTCAAGGATGGACACATCACTCCGGGAGTGCCTGAGGAGAGTTTGATGATCGAGCGCATCCTTTCGCATGATGAGGATGAGATGATGCCACCACCTGAATCGAAGCTGGGTGCTCTGACACCAGCAGAGGTGGCTACACTGACGCGCTGGATCAAGGAGGGGGCGGAGTATGAGGCGCACTGGAGCTTCATCTCGCTCAGTGCGAATGCCGCAAAGGACTCGTCGATCGACAAGATCGTAACGAAGGCTTTAGAGGAGCAGGGATTGAACCTGCAAAAGGAGGCTGATGAAGGCGCGCTGATTCGCCGGCTCAGCTTTGATCTCACAGGTCTGCCACCAAAGGCGGAGGAGGTTCTGGCCTTTTCAAAGGCGAGCTATGAGCAGCAAGTGGATCGGCTTTTAGCATCCCCACACTACGGTGAGCGCATGGCGGTGGACTGGCTCGACAGCGCGCGCTACGCGGACAGCTATGGCTTCCAGGTGGATCGCGAGCGGGATGTCTGGCCCTGGCGTGACTGGGTGGTCAAAGCTTTCAATGAGAATCTGCCGTATAACCAATTCATCACCTGGCAGCTTGCCGGGGATATGTTGCCGAATCCGACGGACGAGCAGGTCCTAGCCACGGCTTTTAATCGACTCCATCAGCAGGAGAATGAAGGTGGGAGTGTGGAGGAGGAGTATCGCGTCGAGTACATCGCTGATCGTGTGCAGACGGTGGCGACGGCGTTTCTTGGGCTGACCTTTGAGTGCTCTCGCTGCCATGATCACAAGTTTGATCCGATCACACAGAAGGAATATTACGGACTGTTTTCGATGCTGCAAAACATCGACGAAGCGGGCCTGTATTCTTTTTTCACCCCATCGCCACCGACTCCGGCGATGATGCTCATGGATCAGCCAGCGAAGGACAAGATGGCTGTGCTGAAGACAAAGGTCGCTGACATGGAGAAAGCTGGAGTCTTGGGGAATTCCGAATTATCGAAGGAGCCGGTAGCGCACTTCACCTTTGATGAGTTGAAGGGAAACAAGCTAGCTGACGCCCTTCATCCATCGCCCCTGCCAGTTGTTCAATCCAAGGACACCAAGGATACCAAAGGCAAGAAGGATAAGCAGGACAAGGGGCCGCCTGATCCTGCTGCTGTTCTGAAGGGTGAAAATAAACTGGTAGCTGGCAAGATCGGTCAGGCCATTCTATTCACAGGCGATGATGCGGTGGACACGCCTCTCGGCAATTTCCAGAGACACGAACCCTTCAGTCTTTCGCTCTGGATGCAGACGCCGGATGTGAAGGCGCGTGCGGTGGTGCTGCACCGCTCACAGGCTTGGACGGATGCGGCGAGCCGTGGCTATGAGCTTTTGATCGAAGAGGGTAAACTGAAGTGGTCGCTGATCCACTTTTGGCCAGGTAATGCGATCAGCATCCGAGCTAAAGCAAACCTGCCGCTGAAGCAAT
>JBEBGU010000241.1:0-6171 GCA_040081325.1 Prosthecobacter sp. | reverse complement strand
CCGTGTCCTCACAGACACGGCTTTTTTATTTGAGTGATGAGCTTGTGAAATTTTTCACAAATACATCTTGCTGGCATTTCGGCAGCGTAGAATACTCCAACCTCCCCCACTATCGATGCCTACTGTTACGCGAGATTACGAATCCCCAGACACCGCCGCCAAAACGGCGCGGCATCTTGAGAACATGGAGGAGACGACGACAGACCTCGTCGGCGAGAAGCTTGTCCTCAATATGGGGCCCTCTCATCCCGCCACACACGGAGTGCTGCGGATGATTTTGGAACTGGATGGCGAGATCATCACCAAGGCGGAGCCTGATGTGGGCTACCTGCACCGTGGGGATGAAAAGATCGCTGAGAACATGCACTACAACCAGTTCGTGCCCTACACGGACCGACTGGACTATCTGGCACCGCTAGCAAACAATGTGGCCTATGCTTTAGCCGTGGAAAAGCTCATGGGCTGGGAAGTGCCAGAGCGCGGGCGGGCGATTCGTGTCATCTGCTGCGAGATTGCTCGTATCTCGGCGCATCTTCTCGGAGTCGGTGTATTCGCCATGGATGTGGGTGCGATGACGGTGTTCCTCTACACATTCACCGAGCGTGAGAAGATCTACAATCTCTGTGAGTTACTCACGGGCGCACGCTTTACGACTAGCTACACACGTGTCGGAGGTCAGATCCGTGATTTGCCGGATGGTTTTGAAGCGGCGGTGATGAAGTTTCTCGATGAAGTCGAACCCGTGATCGATGAGGTGGACAAGCTGCTGTCACGAAACGCCATTTTCATCGCCCGCACTCAAGGTCTTGGGATCATTTCAAAAGAAGACGCCATCGGCTACGGCGTCACGGGTCCGAATCTCCGTGGATCAGGAATCGAACATGATCTGCGCAAAGCACAGCCTTATCTCGACTATCAGAAGTACGACTTCGATATCCCAATCGGCACCACAGGTGACTGCTATGATCGGTATCTGGTTCGCATGGAAGAGATCCGGCAAAGCGTGAGAATCCTGCGCCAAGTTTTCAAAACACTACCAGGTGGCCCAATCAATGTGACTGATGCCAAGGGACTGCTGCCAAAGAAGGAAGGCGTGCTGATGAAGATGGAGGAACTCATCCACCACTTCATCATTGCCACTCAAGGCATTGATGCGCCTGCGGGAGAGGTTTACTTCGCTGCCGAGAATCCAAAGGGTGAACTGGGTTTCTACATCCACAGCAAGGGCGGCGGTGTCCCTTACCGTTTGAAGATTCGTAGCCCCTCATTCCTGAACCTCAGTGTGCTCTCCAAAATCATGCCAGGGCATATGCTCAGTGATGTTCCCTCAGTTTTGGGCAGTCTCGACTTTGTGATGGGAGAGTGCGACCGCTAGTCGTGCACTCAAAATAGGAGCAACCTTTTATCTGAATAACGATGGCATTGGTAATCCCCGCTGAACTGGAGAGTCAAATGGACGAGGTGATCACGCATTACCCCGTCTCCAAACGCAGTGCTGTGCTGCCACTTCTGCATCTTATTCAGGAGCACATGCGCTTCATAGGTGATGAAGCCGTGAACTGGGTCGCTGCGAAACTCAGCCTCGAACCAATTCAAGTGCTAGAGGTCGTCACCTTCTATCCAGGATTTCGTCAGACTGCTCCAGGCAAGTATCACATTCGTGTCTGTCGCACATTATCGTGCGCCATGGCAGGAAGCTACGAACTCATGGATGCGCTTTGCGCTACCGCGAAAATTGATCGCAGTCATTGCGATCATCATCACCCGATTGCGGTCAGTGAAGATGGAAAATACAGCATCGAGTTCGCTGAATGTTTAGCGAGCTGCGGCTTTGGTCCTGTCTGCATGGTGGAGGATGACTTCCATGAGAAGATTCTTCCGGCTCATGCGGCTGACTTACTCGCCAAGTACGTGTGATAAAAAAACGCGACCCTCGAAAGGGTCGCGTTTGATGGTTTAGCTTGGTTGAAAAGAGAAACCTAGAATCAGCGCCAAGAAACGATGTCGTCTTTGGTATTGATCGTCTTATCAGGTCCTGTGCTTTGAACTCCTGTGCTTGATGAAAGATACTGTGGGGCGCGAGCTGAAATTCGCTGATCAATGTTGGTGGCATCAGGATTGGTGATTCGATTGTCGTAGTTAGTGTCGAGTAGGATCCGGTAGGGCTGCCCCCAAATATCGACGAGCTGCAAAGGCGCGCCACCAGCTCCATTGCTTGGATCGATAATACCAAACGACTGGCCATTTTTAGCGAAGGGAAGATCGATATATTTAATGTTACGCTTATTCATCGTCGAGCTTGAGCCTTCACCCTCTGCTGCCATGAGTACGGTGATGATACTGTTGGTCCCGTCAGTGGTGATGGGATCAATATCTTCGCCGCCACTTGCGCCAGAAAGATCTACAGGAAAGCGATTGTACTCCGTGCGGTAATGCCCGATCGCTACCTGCAGATCCTTCATCGTGGCTTTAATGCGGAGTGTGTTGGCCATTTCCATAACCTTGTTGGTTACTGGCACGGCAAGCGATGCGAGAATCGCGATGATGGTGATAACCACGAGCAGTTCGACGAGTGTGAAGCCTGCTTGTAACAGGCGCCGATGATGGAGTTGTGTTTTCATGTGGGTCTAGTTGGGGGGCTGTCATTGGCCTTTGAACAATGGAATATTCATCAGCGCTTCATGCCTATCTTTTAAATCAAAAACCAGCGCGAACGTCAAGTCTTGTAAATCAGATCGTGACGATAATGACATCAGAATGTGTTGAAGAGTTGAATAGATAACGAGTGATTAGCATACAACTTTTGGCGCTTCCAAGTTTTGATTGTCAAGTTACGCTTGCATCTTATAATCAAACTGTAATTATCGGACTTGATTCAATCGAAAACAAAAAACGCACCTCCGATCAGAACAGAAACATCTATGGCAAAAACAGTTAGCAACAGCAGCAGCAAAATTAAATACGTGTACTCTTTCGGCGCGAGCAAAGCCGATGGAGATGGTTCCATGAAACCGCTGCTCGGAGGCAAAGGTGCCAACCTCGCTGAGATGAGTCGCATTGGATTGCCAGTGCCTCCAGGGTTCACCATCACCACAGAACTCTGCACTTACTATTATGAAAATAAGCGCACTTATCCTGCCGTTCTCCAGCAGCAGATGGAAGCTGGTGTTGTAGCGATGGAAAAAATCATGGGCTGCAAATTTGGCGATGCCAAAGGCATGCCGCTTCTCGTCGCAGTTCGTTCTGGCGCTCGTGACTCCATGCCTGGTATGATGGACACCATTTTAAATTTGGGCCTCAATGATCAGACCGTGCTGTCTCTCTCGGCGGCTACCAATAACGAACGTTTCGCTTGGGACTGTTATCGACGCTTCGTACAAATGTATGGTGATGTTGTGTTAGGTGTGCAGAAGCGCGAAGGCGAAGACCACGAACCCTTCGAGACGATCATCGAAGAATTCAAACACTCCGTTTATCAAAAGGACATTGTGGACAGCGATCTCACAGCGGCTGACCAGCAGGAACTCGTAAAGCGCTTCAAGGCGCTCGTTAAAGAGCGCACCGGCAAAGTTTTCCCAAATGATGTGTGGGATCAGCTTCGTGGTGCTGCTGGTGCCGTCTTTGGTTCTTGGATGAATGACCGCGCGATTGTTTATCGCCGCAAATATAACATTCCAGCTGAATGGGGCACTGCCGTGAACGTCCAAGCCATGGTCTATGGCAACACAGGCAATGATTCTGGTTCTGGCGTGGCCTTCACTCGCAATCCTGCAAATGGGGTTAATGAATTTTACGGTGAGTTTCTCATCAATGCTCAAGGTGAAGATGTCGTCGCTGGTGTCCGCACTCCAGAACCTGTGGCGCAGCTTGAGAAAGAAATGCCGAAGCCTTATGCCGAACTGTTGAAAGTTCGTGCCACGCTGGAGAAGCACTTCAAAGATGTTCAAGACGTTGAGTTCACCATTCAATCTGGCAAGCTTTTCATGCTTCAGACGCGTAATGGCAAGCGCACCGCTGCTGCCGCCCTGAAGTTTTCCATTGATATGGTGAAGGAAAAACTCATCGACTGGGAGACAGCGGTCATGCGCAATCCAGCCGATCAGCTCGACCAACTCTTAGCTCCGATCTTTGATGTCGCAGACGTGAAGAAGGCCAAGGCAATCGCCTCGGGCTTGCCTGCAGGTCCGGGCGCGGCTTCTGGTAAAATCTATTTGAATGCTGACCGCGCTGTACTTGCAGAAGCAAAAGGTGAGAAGGTTCTACTCGTTCGTAACGAAACCAGCCCGGAAGACCTTCGTGGCATGATCGCAGCGGAAGGAATTCTAACCGCACGCGGGGGTGTCTCATCTCATGCGGCTCTCGTCGCCCGTCAGATGGGTAAGGTTTGTATTTGCGGTGCGGCCGCACTTCAGATCGACTATGACAAGAAGACCGTTTCGGTTTCAGGCCAGACCTTCAAGGAAGGTGATTTCCTTTCCATTGATGGCACCAGCGGCATCGTTTATGGCGGTCAGCTCAAGACAGCTCCTTCTGAGATCATCACTGGAATGATCCATGATGATAAAGTGGCCCAAGCCACAGAGAAGTTTAAGAGCTTCAATCAGCTCATGGCTTGGTGCAGCAAAGCCACACGCATGCAGGTCCGCACCAATGCAGATAATCCAGAGCAAACTCAGAACGCCATTGCGTTTGGGGCTCAGGGCATTGGTCTTACCCGCACTGAACATATGTTCTTTGAAGGTGACCGTATCGACGCGATGCGTGAAATGATCCTTGCCGATAACGAAGCAGATCGCCGTGCAGCTCTTGCTAAACTTTTGCCTTACCAGCGTGAAGACTTTGCTGGCATTTTTGAGACCCTCAAAGGACTGCCTGCAACGATCCGTCTGCTTGACCCGCCTCTGCACGAGTTCCTTCCTCACACGGCAAAGCAACAGAAGGAGCTAGCTGCAAAGCTCGGCATCACGGCAGATAAGATCGCCCACCGGGTGGAAGCTCTACATGAGTTCAACCCCATGCTCGGCCATCGCGGTTGCCGTCTTGGCATCGCATATCCAGAAATCACCGAGATGCAGGCTCGCGCCATCTTTGAAGCGGCTGCTCAGGTCGCTGCCAAGAAGATCAAAGTGAACCCAGAGGTGATGATCCCGCTGGTTGGCTTCAAGAAGGAACTCGACCTCCAGGTGGACATCGTTCATCGCGTCGCCAAAGAAGTGATGGCAGAGAAGAAGGTGAAAATCAGCTACATGGTCGGAACCATGATCGAAGTGCCCCGTGGTGCTCTCACCGCTGACGAGATCGCACAGACTGCTGAGTTCTTCTCCTTTGGCACCAACGATCTGACTCAAACCGCTCTCGGCATCAGTCGTGACGACATGGGCACGTTCCTCATGCCATATACAGAGGCTGAAATCTTCAAAAAGAACCCCTTTGCCACACTGGACACGACAGGTGTTGGTCAGTTGATCAAAATC
This sequence comes from Prosthecobacter sp., assembly GCA_040081325.1. GTDB lineage: Bacteria > Verrucomicrobiota > Verrucomicrobiia > Verrucomicrobiales > Verrucomicrobiaceae > Prosthecobacter. Next base: position 697 of record JBEBGU010000241.1, on the reverse strand, counting down.
GCCATCGAAAAAGGCCGCAAGACCAACCCAAATATTAAGCTGGGTATTTGCGGAGAGCACGGTGGTGATCCCGACAGTGTGAAGTTTTGCCATGAGGTGGGACTCACTTATGTCAGTTGTAGTCCTTTCCGAGTTCCCGTCGCCCGTCTTGCCGCAGCGCAGGCAGCGATCGAGGAAAAGCGCGCAGCAGCTAAGGCCGCCGCTGAAACCAATGTCCGTGGGGGTGCCAAAAGCACTACTGCGGCTAAACAAACAAACAAAGCAACCAACAACAACAAAAGGAATAATAATATGGCCAAGAAAGCTGCAAAAAAAGCCGTCAAGAAAGCTGCCGCCCCTAAAGCTGCTGCCCCTAAAGCCGCCGCCCCTAAAAAGGCTGTGAAGAAAGCTGCTGCTCCAAAGAAAGCTGCTGCCCCGAAGAAGGCTGCTAAGAAGGCTGCTAAGAAGAAATAAGCTGGCCGGTCTCTTCAGAGATCACCAAACTACGGCGAAGCGATTCGCCTCCGAAAGCCCTGTGAGGACACTTCCTCACAGGGCTTTTCGCTGACCGTGTGCGGCGCGACCACTAACAAAAAACCTTTTTTCAGAGATGGTCAGAAGTATCCGTCATTCCCGGCACCGTGAGCTGAGGGTTGACGTTGGTGGTTGAGCTAGGCGGTCACCAGGGCTGACTCGGTTTTGGCTGGCTTCCGGGCGG
>JBEBGU010000976.1:0-1587 GCA_040081325.1 Prosthecobacter sp. | reverse complement strand
ATCCTGCATCGGGATCGTTTCATCGTGCTGGTGAACAAGCCTGCAGGCGTGCTTTCACATCCGAACTCGTCACGTTTCGACCCCAAGAATCGCGCTGCCTTTGAAGGCAAGTATGATCTCGATCAGAAATGCTTCGACGGGCCTGCGGGTAAAGTGTGGCTGATTCATCGGCTCGATCAAGATACCTCCGGTGTGTTGCTCGCTGCGCTGGATGAAGGCACGGCTGAGAAATGCCGCGCGTTGTTTGAAGAAGATGCGGTGAAGAAGCACTACATGGCTCTCGTGCGTGGCAGTCTGCCCGCGAAGGACGCTTGGTTGGATCATCTGGCGACGACGCGAGTCGCTGGTCGCGTGCGCACGACATCACTCAAAGGCAGGCCACCGAATGCTGAATTACGCTACGAGGTGAAGGGGCATCATGCAGGGCAGAGACTGACGCTGATGGACATCGAGCTGATCACGGGCCGCACGCATCAGATCCGCGTACAAGCGGCCTCGCGACAGCATCCTCTGGCTGGTGATGATGTGTATGGCGACTTCGAGATGAACCGCCGCTTGCGACAGCAACTCGGTATCAAACGACTATGCCTGCACGCACGGCAGCTAGAGTTTAAACATCCCGCGTCAGGGAATCGAGTGCGTTATGAGGCACCACTGCCAGAAGATCTGGCGGGTGTGCTTACAGCGCTTCAGATGACACTATGAAGGCAGCTCGTTGGTCACGATCAACCCTGGTACTCGGAGGAAATCGCTATCCAATGTCAGAACTGTAGCGTCGATCTCCAACGCGCAACTGGCGATGGTCAAGTCCGTGACTTGCATGGTCTTGCCCTGCCGCTCCATCTGCCAAGCGAGGGCCATGATTTTGTGCCACATCTTTGGCGGCGTTGGCACCATGATCATAGTGGAGAATGCTCTGGCAAAGCGTTCACGAGCCTTCTCCAGACTACAGCCTCGGCACACTTCTACCATCACGACACCGCAGGTCACGATCTCCCATTCATCCGAGATGGCAGCGAGTTCCGCCAGGGGATCGGCTCCCTGGCGGATTCGACTGATATAGAAACTGCTATCAACGAGAAGGCTTCCTTGCACGGCGGTAAGTGACGGGTTTCTTGGTGATGGGGGAAGACGTATTTGAGGCGTCGTAGGAGGCGAAATCGAAGCTGGCTTTGATCTCATCAGGCGTCATACCCAGGCCTTCCCTCAACACGGACTTCAGTCTGTGTCTCCTGACCATTTCAGTCAAAGCCTTCTCCACAGCCGCTGTCTTGCTGGCGCTGCCTGTGATTTCCATGACGCTTGTCAAAGTGTCTTCGTCGATGTGCATGGTCATTTTCATGTGAGTAGTATGGCAACCATGCCATACTTTTGCAAATGCTTTTTTAAACCCTGCAAAAATAGACCAATTACGGTTCCCCGAGCCATCAATATCCGGCATGAGACTCGTCCAGAGAAAGCAGGTCTCAGCGTCCTTCCATCCATTGCACCTGCGGTTCGCCGCGCAGTTCCAGCACCTGTGCGCCGAAGCTGAGGGCGTAGCCAAGATCGAAGGCGTGGCCACGGCTGCGTGCGTGGGCATCCTTG
>JBEBGU010000240.1:0-6177 GCA_040081325.1 Prosthecobacter sp. | reverse complement strand
GAGACGTGTCGATCCACGTTACGTCATCGGGATAAGCGTCCCTCAGCCAAGGATGAAAACCAATTTCCAAGATCATCGAACGTCCCTCTCAAAACAGAATCCTCGCGCTTGTGCATTACTGAAGAAAGCATCTTCCGAAGGGACAAGAAACAACATCTTCACATTCAAATGCGGTAGATCTTCCGCCTCGATAGATCGGAGTTGTGTCTCGAAGTGCCAAGGCCCCCGTTCAGTGCGCACCATGGCATATACCGCGTAGTCATTCTCGCTGACAAAAGCGGCCAGTGCCTCTGGCGTATTGGCCACGCCAGCGTCCAACGAGTATTCAATTAAGCAGACGGGACGATCTTTCTGGATCAAACGACGGCTGCCTTGCAGCGCGAGAATCTCATAGCCTTCGATATCCATTTTGATGAAGCAAACCGGGGTAGTCAGATTTGCGGATTCGCAGAAAGCATCAAGCGTCGTCATCGGAACCTGAATGTCTCCAGTCTGCGGGTCATCCAAGACTAAATGCCCAACAGTCGAGCCTGATGAAACATCAAATCCTGCTTCACCTACCTGATTGCCAATAGCCACAGGCACAAGCACAGCGTTGGTGGGCTGGTGACGCTGAAAATCAGCATGGTTCCGTGGGTCAGGTTCAAAGGAAAACACGCGCTCTGCTACTGGAGCAAGCAAGACGGTGTAGTAACCCATATTCGCGCCGACATCGAGCGCCGCGCCTCGGGGGCGACTCTGCAAATACTCCAACGCCAACTCCTCGGCACCCCAGTCCACATGACCACGAGTGCAGTAGATGTCTGCCGCGAAAGGGCTCTTCAGTGGCAGTTCCAGATCCACCCCTGACGGCAATCGAAAAGGATAGGTTTTGCCACCGCAGAGCTTGATCCATCGCCAGGCGAGTCGCCGGCACACATAGCGGCAAAGGCCGACCTCTTTAGACATGTCCCAGTTCATCGTAATAAGTTAGGCTTCAACGAATGAAATGCTCCTGCATCCAACTCCAGATTGCTTCTGCGCGTGCATGAGCAGAAAACTGCTCACCTGTCTGCCGCGCCGCCACACCCATGCGCTCCAGCAGGACAGGGTCCACAAAGGCAGCAAGGCATTTAGCAAACGAAGCCGTGTCTTCAGGCTCGATGATGAAACCGTTGACGCCGTCTTCAAGCAGCGCATCAGCGGCTCCCGCATGACGGCTAACGACCATGGGCAGGCCCAGACATGCGGCTTCATGAACCACGGCCGCATAAGAGTCTTGGCGCGTCGCCAGCACAAACACATCAGCCTGAGAAAAGGCCTCCCAAAGAGCCGCGCCACTGAGATGTCCTGTGATTTCCACTCGGCCTTCTAGACCATGCTTCAAGATTTGCATCTTACCCCAGCCATCTGAATCCTCACCGAGCAGCCGCAACCGCCAGTTGGTGAATCCATCATCTTTAAGTTTTGCCAAGGCAGCGAGTAGAAGGTCGGCACCTTTGCGCGGCACCACACGCCCGACTTGCACAAAGGTTATTTCTTCCTTCCGAGTTTTCTGCAAAGAAGGCTTCAACTTCCGACTGTCTGCGGCATGAAAGGCGGCGATCACGCGCTTTGGCACTGAGGTGATCGGCTGCATGGCACCGCGCGTGTTGGCGATCACGCCATCCACCCAACGGATCCAAAAGCCGTGCCAATATTGAGCATGCGGCACAAAGGCGTTTCGATTGGAAAAGCCGACATCCGTAGAAACTACGATTGGGCGGCGGTGCCACTTTGCCCAAGCCATACCAGCCAGCGAGTAAGGGCTGTACTCATGCATCCAGACCACTCCTGGATCGAATCTGGAAAGCGCGTGCCACAATGCCATCGAGGGCAGCCTGCTTTCCATGCGTTCGGTTTTCCATGGCTGGCCCAACATCATGATTGCCGGGGGAATGCGCATAGAAGGCACGTGTTCGTGCGTCAGGTTTTCAGCACTCGGCAGCGTACTCGCCAGATCAAAGACTGAGGCCGTTTCCTCTGGGTAAAACAAACGCACCGTACCGCGATCTGCGCCTGCTGCCTCCGCAAAGGATTCTTGCAATGCCTTGTGATAAGGTGCCAGTGCTCGGGTGACGATGGCGACGCGGCGATTCATGTCCGTTGGGCTTTAGGCCTGACAAAGGATTGCGCTCAAACTTTGCGCATAGGTTTCACGATCCAAGGCGTGTTTCAGCGTTGTGGCTGTAGGACGCCAGATGCCGGAAACAAACTCTTCAAGCACTGCGGCCACTCCTGACGAGTCGAAGGGAATCAGGCGTCCATTCACGCCATCCTCGAGCACCATTTCTGAGCCGTGATGGGGCGTCAAAAAAAGCGGCAGTCCACATGCTGCCGCTTCAATCTCAACAAGAGCAAACGCCTCTGACCACGAAGGATAAAGAAACGCATCTGCGGCAGCAAAGAACTGCTCCGGCTGCGTCGTGGTGCCAGTGAAATGAAGCCAGTCATTCCAGCCTGAGTGCTGATGATCCAGGCGATTTCTCAGACCGATCAGCGCGCGTTCTCTTCCGCCTACAACGAGAAATTTAACATGCCGGTGCCGCTGCCGAAGCTCCTCAAGCGCTGCTACGGCGATGAAGAATCCCTTTCTCCTATAGTGACCCGTACTCACAAAAATGAAGACGACGTCGCGCTCCTCAAACCCGAGATTATGCCGCGTCGCCTGACGCCATTGTTCGCGCACGCCCTGATGAAAACGTGCGGGGTCATAAGAGTTCGGCATCACGGTCACAGCCATATGCGGCGAGGCACTGCGGAAGTCTGCCGCGACTGCTTCTGATGGCACGACAATGAGTCGTGCCTGTGTCATGGAGAGAAAGAGACGATGCCATGCAAGCATGATGAAATTCACTGCACGCTCTAACCACTCTCGAATGGAATGGCAACCCATGTCGCGCATCCGACATTCCCAGTCCCAGGGTGAGAAGTGGGCATGAGCGACATCCGCTTGAGGCAAATAGGGTAGCACTGAATAGACGCAATCTGGCCGGGCTAACCCACGCACTTGAAAGCGCCAGATGAACAGCAGTGTGACCAGCATGGAGAAAGCCATAGCTTGAAAATGCAGCAACCAGCGCGCGCCAAAAGTTGGCAGCACTGTGACAGCATCCACTTCGACATTAGTATCAATCTCCCAGCACCAGACCTCGATGGTGAAGCCACCCTTCCGCAGTTCGGGCAGTGAGCGCATGACGCCCTTCATCGCAGGACTCTGCGAGATGCAGTCTGGATCGATGATCAGCAGCCGCTTCAATGGGGTCATGCCTTCTTGTAAAACAAACCTAGAATACCAAAAGGCGTGTCAGCGCGGCGTTCTTCGTCCGAGAAATCCTTTTCTCCGTCCACCATCGCTAAAGGCATAAACAAGCCACGAAAAGGCAGGCGCTCTGTGGCCATCATGCGGTTCACCGTAGTCCGAGTGAGGAACCAGTCCACATGCCGCAGCTCGCAGCCAAGTGGTTCGAAAAGGGCGCGCAGATCGCTTTCTGTATAGCCTTCACGCACATGCCCCTCATTGCGGAAAGGTTCAGGTGGCTGGGGCACTGAGATCAGCGCGTAGCCACCAGGCTTTAAGACTCGAATGAGCTCGGCGGCAGCACTCTCGTGATCATCAATATGCTCCAGCACCTGCGTGCTCTGAACTAGATCGAAGCTTGCATCAGCATACGGCACCTCAAGCAGCGAACCTTGACGAATCACAGCCCGAGTATCACTCCCGAGTTTGGCCTGGAGACAGGCAAAGTTTCCCGGATCAAATTCTAAAGCGGTCACTTGTTTGCACCATCCTTCGGCAAGTGCTTTGCGCGCAAATTCGCCCGAGCCAGCGCCACCGTCGAATAGGTGCTGCACGGGGCCAACTCGGCGCAAGGCTTCCCTCAGTCGCCGCCACTCCACACGGTAGCGGATGGTGTTGGAAGTGTAGAGAAACTGGCCGAGCCAGGTGCGGAGGCGGTGGTTCATGCTATTGGAAAGTTGGGCCGTGCAGTCGGGCGAAAGCGCGTCGGTCCTGGGGTATCGGTAGGCGCTGCTTTCTGCACAGGCGCTTGCTGAGCACGCCGAGCAGCATTCCTCTGGCCATCCACATTCATAAGAGCGGCAGCCACGACTAACCAAAAGATGATATTGACTGGGAAGATACTGAGCACATTCCCAGAAATCCCAGAGATCGCGATGAGGCCCATCGCCAAGGCCAGCATCATCGATCCGATACGCCGCTTATTAGGATTCTGAATATTTAACAAAGAGCGATGACTGAACCAGAGAAAACCAATCCCAATCAGCACCATAACAAACAAAGCGATTGACCCATAGCGCACGAGGGTACTGCTAAAAAGGTCATGATTATACAGCGGGTCCGTGGGGTCTTTCCCGCGCATCGGACCGTAGCCGAAGAGCGTGTATGCATCTGGGTTTGTCAGCACATGAGAGAACCCCTGAAGGCGGTCGCTGAAGGTATTCACATTCAGTGTCTCTTCGCTAAAGAGGCCACCACCAAGGCCGATCAAAAACTGAGAGATGTCATCTAGCCGACCCTGAAGATATGTCGCAGTCAGCAACATGGCGATAAAGGCGATGAAGGAAGACACATAAAACATGGTCGTTCGCATGCGACTCGTGAAACACCAGTAACCGACGGCACTCATGGTGATCAGTAAAATGCCCGTGCGACTCGTCGAGGCAGCCATCGCAGCGAGAAAAATGACGGTCAAAAGCAAGGCTGCTGGCAACGAAAGATGGCGCTTGCCCGACTCCGTGCGCTGGCCCCATAAAAAAAGAGGAAGCGCTGTGAATGCCGCACAGATGGCACCGAGGCTGGTTGGAGAATTCAGTGTGGAGAAGGCACGGACTCGGTCAGTGAAGAGTTGCTTGATTTCGATACTCAATCCTGTGCGTAGATATTCGAGTTCAAAGTCCCTGAACCCCCATACATATTGAGTTACTCCGTACACTGCCACCGGCGCGAAAATCCAGAGCAATGATTTAAACAGCCGCAAAAGATCATCACTTTTTGGGAAGAGTAAGGGCGTGACAAAAATGAGCATTCCATAGAGTCCGCCATTGGCGGCTTCCTTTAGCCCACCACCACCGTCAGATCCTGCGCTCAATAGAAGTAGTGCTGTATTCGCAAGTGCGATCAGGCTGGCTGCAGCAAGCCTGCGGAGGTCAGCTCCAGTGAACGTCTGCCTGCCAATGAGGCCGCGAATGAACAGCGCCAGAGTCACCACCCCAAACGTCACCGGTGTGAACCCAAGAACATAGTACAAGTCCTGCATCTGAATGCGGTCAGAGACGACCATGAGACGCTTCAGCATGTCCACATAGGCAGCCGAGATCAGGCAAACATAGAACCCCATTTTTGGACTCACTAATGCAATCAAGGAACTGCCCGCGATCAGGTAGAGGAAGAGATTGGCCAGAATATTTCCCTCACCCAAAAAGACCGAGACGCAGGTCAATGCGCCGAGCAAACAGGCGGCAATGATGATGATGGGATTGTGGTTATTCATGGCGCGTGATCAGGCGGGTTGAATCCATTGCTGAAGCAGTTTCCCTGGCATGGAGAGGAGATGCCGAAGTCCACGAAGTTGCAGATGACCACTGTCACGCAATGCGGGCATGAGATGCGAAGTCAGAAACCAGGCGAGCGTGTAAGATAGCAGCGTGGCCCAGGCCGCCCCCAAGCCGCCATACTGTGGAATCCACAGCCAGTTCAGTCCGGCATTCACCCCGAGCGCGATCAGCACGGAAGGGACATTGGCCCAGAGTCGGCCCTCAATGGTGAGGTGCTGAGTGCGAGCCACCCCGAGCGCGTAGGGGATGAAGGCCCAGGCATGAACGATCAGTATTTCTGCGCTGCCGATGAAGCGCGCGCCCCAAAGTAGTTTCGTGATCAAGCCCGCGCTTAAGGCAAGCACGACGGCTCCACCAAGCCCCATCAGCCATGTGGCTGAAAGGTACTGCACCATGCCCTTATCATAGCTTTCTGCACTCGTCTGCCGCGCCGCCGTGAGCCGAGCGAGCATCAATGATGCGAGCAGCATGGGCATAAAATAGAGTGTCTCCGAGACACGCACTGCGGCACCATAGACTCCGGCTAGTTCCGCTCCGCGCAGTCCTTTGACCATCAGCATATCTAGGCGAAAGAGCAACATC
>JBEBGU010000239.1:0-6180 GCA_040081325.1 Prosthecobacter sp. | reverse complement strand
AAGTGGCTGCAATCGACCGTGGCGCAAAGTCGTGCGGATCTGGCAATGCCGTCGCTGAAGTGGTTCGTGAGCCAGCAACTGCCGCCAGATGAAAAAGGGCTCAACCAGCTCGATATCACCGCCGACCTCGCGGCCATCGCGTCGGCTGATAAGGCCTTCATTCACATCCAGGCCTTCGATTTGCCGCCGCAGCTCGAGAAACTCGTGCTCGATACGGCTGGCGTGTTGAAGCTCGGCGAGGTGATGGCGCAGAGTTATCTGCATGGGCCACCTGCGCTGCCGAAGTCGGCCGTGGTGCCAGCGGCGGAGGTGATCGAAGGCGAGATGGCGGGTTATCTCTTCGCACCGGCGGAAAAAGTGCCGGAGGAGTTCAATGGCGGCTTTTCGCTCTATGCGGCGGCGTGGCCGCTGGTGGGCACGTATCCGGGGCATCGGTTTCAGACGGGGCTTTGCGGCACGTGGATGCATCCGCAGTGGTCGGAGGCGGAGCAGCCGAAGGAGAAGTGCTACACGGACATTGAGGGCGGGCTCGGCTGGTGGCGTGACACGCATTTTCCGACGATCACGCCAAAGTTCATCATGGGCGGCGTGGGGCCGAACTTCTCCGTGATCGCGAACGGTCCCGGCTACGGCGCGGGCACGTGGGAAAAGCCGCGCGGGCAGTATGGCGTGGCGCAACTCAGCCCTTGGCTGCTGATGCCGCTCGATGGCCTGAACCTCAAGCAAGGCACGAGCGGCGAGCTTTTCGGCTATGGCTACTTGCCACTGCCGCTCACGAACAAAAAGAGCACCACCGCAGGCAAAAACGTGCCGACGGGCAACCAGTGTTGGACGCTGTTTGTGAGCACGGGCAACTTCAAAGGCCCCGTCGCCTTCTTCACGCCGTTTTTCTGGTCGCAGGCGCTCATCGAGCATCCCGAGTGGACCGGACTGCTGCTCGACTCCTGCCCCGCAGGCCCGAACAAGCCCATCCAGATGGAGACGCAGCATGTGCCCGCGATCTTGACCGACAAACAGGCACGCGTCGCGCCGACACGCTTCCCCATCGGCGCCGATGGCACGTCCACCGTGCTTCACCGACTCACCGCCTACAAGAAAGCAGTGCTGTGGGATGACGTGCAAAAGTGGTTCGATGGAGGCGCTGCCGCTGATGGCGCGATCAAAGAAAACGCTGCCGTCATACACACCTTCCGTGAAGGCGGTGGATCGAACTGGAGCATCTATCCCCCAGGGACGAAGCGTGAAGCCAAAGTGCCGCTCGATTGGAAATCCTTCGCCACCACCTTCACTCCGAATCCGATCACCTTTAGCTACAAGTGGAACGATCAACTCACGCGGAAGAACGGATCACTCGTCACCTTGCCCGAATACTACGCACTCGGAATCGACGGCAAAAAGCCACGGTGGAATGTGATGTCGTCAAAAGACGCACCATCTAATCTCACTCAACATCACTTTGAAACACCCGCAGAGAAGCCACAGGAGCCGCGGACCACACCCGATGACGCAGCGAGCTGCTGGAAGACTCCCGGCCCGAAAGCTGGCCCATTCAAAGCCAAGCTCGGAGATGGCAGCGTGGTGACTTATTACTGGTATCGCTTCGCCGACCAGCCCGCGATGCTCAATGCCGACCTCACACCTGAAGAGCGTGAGCAAGTACAGCAGCGCGTCGAGAAACTGCACCGCACCTGGACCAAAGACCGCAACTACCTCACTCCTCCAGACGTGGGCACTCTGGCCAGCATCGATCCCACTTTGATACTCACGCCGCCGAAGGGTTTTGAGATTGGTTATGTGCCCATCGCCACTCGGCAGGAATTAGAATCTTCACGCTGAAAGGCAGTCGTCACCTATGTCTCCCGTCTCCATCTTCAACGACGTCATCGGCCCTGTCATGCGTGGGCCGTCGAGTTCGCATTGTGCGGCGGCGTTACGCATCGGCAGACTGGCGCGTGATCTGATGGACGGTGAGATCACCGAGGTGCTCGTCGAGTTTGATCGCGCAGGCTCGCTGCCACTGACGCATGAGAGTCAGGGCAGTGACATGGGACTCTTTGGCGGCCTGCTCGGCTGGGAAGCGGATGATGAGCGGCTGCCGGAATCTGCAAAGGCGCTCACTGATGCCGGGATTAAGTTGCGCATCGAAACTGTCGATGTCGGTGATCCGCACCCAAACACGTATCGGCTCACGCTGCGCAACGAACGTGAAACGCACACGCTCATCGCCATCTCCACCGGTGGCGGTATGATGGAGGTGCTGAGCATTGATGGCGTGGCGCTGCACATGGATGGCGGGTATCACGAAACGCTGATCTGGGTGAAGAGTGTTGCAGACATTCCTGTCTGCACTCTGGGAAGCTCAGAGGCAGACAAGAATGTCCACCCCACTCTGGGTGACGAGCTTATCATCCACGACTTGGGCGAAAAACAGCTCATCCAAGTCAAAGCGGATGATTTTGTCGCCACAGCCAATTTGAAGGCTCTTTCGGTCAAAAAGCTCTCCCCCGTTCTTCCTGTGCCATCGCGCAAAGACATGCGCGTGCCTTTCACAAGCTGCGCCGAGATGCTGAAACATGACGGGGCCAAACAAACCCCGCTTTGGCAGCTCGCAGTCGAGTATGAAATGGCGCGCGGAAACTTCACTGAGCGTGAGGTCATCGACAAGATGATCGCCATCGTGCGCATCCTGCGCAGATCCATCGCCAGCGGCATTGCGGGCACGAGTTATGAAGATCGCGTGCTGCATCATCAAAGCGGACGTTTTGCCGAACTCATGAACTCGGGCCGCTTGCTCGATGGCGGAGCCTTGAATCGTGTCGTGCTTTACGTCACCGCTTTGATGGAGGTGAAGAGCAGTATGGGAGTCATCGTCGCCGCACCAACGGCAGGAGCCTGCGCAGCGCTTCCGGGAGCTGTGATCGGCATGGCTGAGGCGATGAACCAGAGCGAAGAAGAGATGGCCAAGGCGATGCTAGCTGCTGGTTTGATCGGTGTTTTTATCGCCACGCGCTGGACCTTTGCGGCGGAAGTCGGTGGCTGTCAGGCTGAGGGTGGCTCCGCAGCCAGCATGGCAGCGGCTGCGCTCATCACGCTCGCAGGGGGCACGCGAGATCAGGGCATCGCTGCTGCCTCCATGGCGTTTCAGAGTATGCTCGGCCTGATATGCGATCCCATCGCGAATCGGGTCGAAGCGCCGTGCCTCGGTAAAAACGTCATGGCTGCCAGCAATGCGCTTTCTTGTGCAAACATGGCCCTCGCTGATTTTGATCCGCTTATCCCGCTGGATGAAGTCATTGATGCCGCGAAGCACGTCTCCGCATCCATGCCGCGTGAGCACCGCTGCACCTCGCTGGGCGGTCTCGCCATCACACCGGCATCTCTCGAGATCGAACGCACACTCGCGGAGCGTAAAGTTAAATCCTGCGCCAGTGGCTGCGGAAGTTGTCACTGAATCTATACGGAAATATGAACTGCTACTGCACACTGATTGTATCGTGTTTGCTCACACTCACAGCCTTTGCTGCTGACGATCCCGTTCTGCCTACGGCTCATACCACGCGCAACATCGAAGGCTGGAATGTGCGGGTGGATGACCGCTTGCTCAAAGGCGACTCGGCAGCGCTGGGCGAGCGTGCGCTGAAGTTGCTCAATGCGCGACTCGTCGCGATCACCATCGTGGTGCCAGAACCGGCGCTGGCAAAGCTGCGTGCGGTGACTCTTGAGTTGGATCTCGATTACGGATCACTTGCCTCCATGCAGTATCATCCGGGAGCTGGCTGGCTAAAGGACAATGGTTACAGCGCGGATCTCGTGAAGTGTGTTCACATCCCCAAGGTCGAAAGTTTCCTATCTCCTTTTGAAAATCATCGCATGCCTTGGGCCGTGCTGCATGAGCTCGCGCACGCCTATCATGATCAAGTGCTTGGGTTTGACGAGCCGCGCATCACCGCAGCGTGGAAGAAATTTTGTGACAGCGGCAAATACAAATCCGTCTTGACCAGCCCCGGCCACATGCGTGAGCACTACGGCCTCAATAATCAAAAAGAGTTCTTCGCCGAGATGACTGAGAGCTACTTCGGCTCGAATGATTTCTATCCCTTCGTCGCTGGTGAGCTGAAGCGAGATGAACCCGAGATATTTGCCCTCATGGCTGAGATTTGGGGGCCGTTGCCAGTTAGCTCCAAGAAGAGAATCAACGCGAAGCCGTGACTCTTCTATGAAAGCCATCTTTCACCACGCAGCGGCTCTCAGTCTGCTCCTCGCGCCAGCCTTTGCCGAGTGGCCCCAAGCCGCCGGACCCGATGGGAATTGGCAGATCCACGGTCCAGATGCACCGGTGCAGTGGAGTGTCACTCGCGATCAAAATATCCTCTGGCGCACGGCATTGCCCAATGGCGGACAGAGTGGCATCGCGATTTCGAGTGGTCGGGTTTTCCTTACCACCTTCGATGTCTTCAAGAAAGGCGACTCATTGTTCTCCAGCAGCATCCTCGGCCACTGTCTCGATGCACACACGGGCAAGCTCCTGTGGTCAGTGAAGCTTTACGGGCCGACCGAGAGTCCCATGCTCTATGCTTACAGCGACTCGACTTCTCCGACGCCCGTGACTGATGGCAAGCATGTATGGTTCACCAATAACAGTGGTGAGATGGGATGCTGGGATTTTGATGGCAAAGAAGTCTGGCGGCGCAGCTTCACGCCTTGGGGCAAGCCTTATCCGTTTAACAAACAGCATGAGCCAATGCTCTTCGGCGACACCCTCATCAATGTCGAGCCAGCAGATGAGACGCCGCCTGAGAAGCCCGGCTGGAACTATGTGCGCGGTATCGATAAGCTCACGGGCAAGACGCGCTGGATCGCTGATGATGGCACGACGACTTACTGTACCTCCGTCTTTGGTCGCACCGCGAATGGCGAGCCTGCGGTGCTCACGGGTCGCGGCGGACATCACGACGTGCCGGAGCGTCCGGTTGGCCTATCGCTCATCTCACTCGTGCCGGGCCGCGAAGGAAAAACACTTTGGCGCTTCGTCGCTGATACTGATGACAAGGGTCAAGTTCTCAAGGAACCCGGCTCACTCGCTGCACCCACTTGGCAGGCACTCTGGACGCTGCATTGGGACGCAAAGAATGCGTATTGGTTCAAGCTCAATCCCGAGGAGTCACATCTCGTATTCGACAGCACCACAGGCAAACTTTTGCACGAGCAGTCGCTCATTCGCGGCGTGGACTATCGCCAGTGGGACCCCGCCACGAAGCAGCACATCGTCCACACCAACGTCAATCTGCGCGACATGCGCGAACTCTCCCCGCGCAGCCAACTTGCAGCCGATGAGGTCATGCGCGTGCAGCCTGCTTGGCACGCCAACATCGTGCTCAACGGCGATCATTACTTCTTCACCAGTACCGCGCATCGTCGTAATCGCCATGCGCCTAAAGGCCGCGCTGGTCCCTCGCACTGCATCGCCCGCGTGAATATTGCGACGGGCAAGGTCGAGTATTTTGAAGTGCCCGTCACCATGCTTCGCAATCCCGGTGCCCCCGATGAGTCCATCTACGGCAGCGCCCAACGCACCACCACGCTGAACAACGACGGCCTCGACATCGCCGCTGAAGACCGCTCCCGCACCGACGGCTGGGAGATCCCTGCCTTCTGGGGAAGCCCCGTCGCGATCAATGACAAGATCTATGTCACCACAATGATCGGCATCACCTACGTCATCGATTCCAAAGCCATAGTGCTCGACGAACACGCCCTTCTTGCCGTGAACGATCTCGGCCCCAACGGCACAACTTGGAGCCTGAACTCCATCAGCTACGATGCGGGTCGCATCTACCACCGCAGCTTGAAGGAAGTGATTTGCATTGGACAGAAAACCTCAGGAACAAAGTAACACTCTGCGTGAAACAACTGATCCTGAGAACCTTCGTCATCCATTCCTCTTCATCGCGCTCATTCATCTGGTGTTTCAGTGCTTTCGTCTGGTTCATCGCGGGTCATCATGCCTTTGCTGATACCCGCGCGGCAATGCCGGAGAAGCATCGTGCCTTGATCAAGGAGCACTGCGTCGCGTGTCACGGTGCCGAGAAGCAGAAGGGCAAATTCCGCATGGATGAATTGCCTCTTGAGATCGCGAGCATCGAGAACGCCGAGAAGTGGCAGAAGGTGCTGAATGCGATG
>JBEBGU010000007.1:0-22268 GCA_040081325.1 Prosthecobacter sp. | reverse complement strand
GATGAAGACGGCGGCACGCAGCCAGAACGGCACGAAATCATCTGGCGGCAGCAAGGCTTCGTTCGAGTTGATGGTGGGCGGCGCATCAGCAGCGGTCTTGGCCCAATCAGGACCGGAGGCGGGGGAGGTCTCGCTAGTGCCACGGAAAAGTAGCTCTGCAAAACCGATGCTCGGCCGGGCTTCTGCTTCAGGAGCAAAGCCGCTGGTGAGTGGCATAGGGCCTGCGGGTTTACTTTCTTTCGCAATAGGCAGGGGCCGGCTGCGTGAAGCTTTGCTCTTCACGGGTTCCAGCGGTTCTGAAGCTGGTGCGAGAATGGGCTTCACTAAATCATGGTGCTGCACGACGCGGGCATAACGGGCGAGGAAGTCGCCACGCTTTGCCGACATGCTGCTGCGTCCTTTGGCGAGTTCGTCGTCTAGCAGTCGAGCGACGGTTTCTGTTTCGCGATTGCTTGCTGGCACTTCCGAAATCGCGCCGGGCAGTGGCTCTAGGGCTAGAAGAAAACGACCCACGGCGGCGAGCCATGCGGAGTTCCAGACGCTGCTGCCTGCGGTGCCAGGACTCAACGGTGGTAGAACCAGTGCGGGGTCGGTGCCACGGCCTGCCATGGAGGCGAGAGTGGGGTGAGCGCGCAGCATGACGGAAAAGGCGGGCCAGTCGGTGAGCTTTGTCAGCAGCAGTTTCGTGCTGCGTGCGTCTTCACGCGGGAAGCCAGTGAGTAGAAAAACGTCCTCAAGACGAATGCGGCGCGCGTCGATGCCGGATTTCTCCAACTGACTCAATGCGCCGTCCAATCCCGCTAACACGATATATGTCTCATGCACATTCAGCGCACGCCTTTCACGCAGCAGATCTGAAAGTGTGATGCCCTCTGCCAATTCTTCTGCCATGCAGGTGAGTCCCTCTGACTCGTGGACGAGTGCCACGGGGACGATGGCGGGGAAGTCACGCTTCTTGTCGAGGCGGAATACTTTCTCATCGGCTGCCTGCACGGCGGATGAGGCAAGCCCTGGCGGCGGCACTTGCTCGATGAGCACGGCACGGCCTGTCTTTGTCAGGATGCCACGCATGGAGTACGGATTGGCCATGTCGAGCCGCTGACTCTGAATACGAACGCGATTCACCACGGCACGGGCCACGTCTTGGTAGCCTGCCAGTTGCTGGGCTAGCAGTGCGCGCGGCTTTTGTGCCGTTGGAATCTCACCGGCCAATGTTTCTGGCACCAACTTCAACAAGGCTGCACGCAGGCTCTGCATGGACGAGACGTTGTCGGTAGAGGCTGAATCGAGGCAGGCGTTCAACAACTCCGTAAAGTCTGCGGCTGGCAGAGGCGTGTCAGGTAGAGTGGGGCCACCACCGGAGTGCTCTTGAAGGAAGTTTTTCAAGAACTTGGCCTGCTTTTCAAAGGCTGTTTTCAGTCCGCGTGCTTTTTTTCCCGCGCCCGTCAGCACACGGAAATCAGCCACCTGAATCTGGATCGCCTGTGGCCCTGTCTGGAGCAGGCGTAGTGAGTCGAGTGGGTTCCAAGGCATGGCATCTGCGCGTGCGGCGAGAGCGGCCACAGCCTCTAGGGCACGGCAGGTCAGCATCACCGCTAGCCAGCCGGGTATTTCCGTCTGGCGCGCGAGGTAGCTTTGCAGTGACTCGCCATCGACATTGCCCGTGATGTAAAACGGATTCCCCTCGTCCTCACCGAAGTCAGACATGCGCGCCAGCAGCGGATGCCCTGCCTTTTGCAGCTTGCGGCAATTTTCCTCAAAGCCAGCGCGGTCCGCCAATGGCTCCAGCAAAACGTGACAGTGGACGAACTCCAACTGCTGCGTGTCAAAGGCAAGCACGTTCACCTGCTCGTCATTGCGAGCTAGCTCCACATTGCTGCCGTCCGCGTTTTGGACGATCTGGTAGTGCCTGAAAAGACTGGGTTCCGGCATGGGACAGCGTGGGGGGAGAGAATGAGTGAGCTTAAGTCTCGCCAAAAGGCAGCGTTTGACGAGAGCGCTCTATAAAGGACGGCCTCGGGTAAAATATCAACACCACACTTGCCATCTGCCCCTAGCTTTTGATAAAACCCTTTTGTCTTATGAAAAGCCTCCTCACCGCCGCCCTCGTCATCGCCAGTGCTCTGTCTGCTTCAGCCGTGGATTTCACCAAAGAGATCAAGCCGATCTTCACCCAAAAATGCTATGCCTGCCATGCGGTGAGCAAAGGGAAAACGAAGGGTGATCTCGCGCTCGATACGCCTGAAAAGCTGGCTGAGGTGATCAAGCCTGATGGTCTAATCATCCCTGGAGATCCGGCTAAAAGCTCGCTTCTTACCTCGTGCAAACTTCCCGACGATGATGATGACTCGATGCCGCCGAAGGGAAAAAATCGTCTTACGCCAGCCGAACTGACCGCGCTGGAAACCTGGATCAAAGACGGTGCCAGCATGACAGGTGGTGCGGCGGCACCTGTCGCTGCCGCCACACCCGCAGCAGCTCCGACGGCGGGTGGTGCCCAAAGCTGGACCAGTAATGATGGCAAAGCGATCCAGGCTACTTTCATGGGCCTGCAAGGCGATGGCGTGCTGCTCAAGATGGCGAGCAACGGTGAAACTTTCCTCGTCCCACTCGCCCGTCTCTCGGCTGAGAGTCAGGCGCAGGCCAAAGCGGCGAAGTAAACTGCCAGTTTCACTCCCACTCGATGCTCGCAGGTGGCTTCGTGCTGATGTCGTAAAGCACGCGGTTCACCCCTTTGACCGTGTTGAGGATCTTGTTGGAGGTGTTGCGCAGCACTTCATAGGGCAGCTCAACCCAGTCGGCCGTCATGGCGTCTTCGCTGATGACGGCGCGCAATGAAATGGCTTGCTCGTAGCTGCGTTCGTCACCTTTGACGCCCACTGTTTTCACGGGGAGCAGCGCGGCATAAGCCTGCCAGACGTGCTGATACCAGCCACTGCGGTGCAGCTCGGCGATGAAGATGGAATCCGCCAACTGAGTCGCAACGATGCGTTCGGGCGTGATCTCACCTGGGATACGAACAGCCAAGCCTGGACCTGGGAAAGGATGACGCCAAAGCGCGCGGTGCGGGATGCCGAGGCTGGCGCCGAGGGCGCGAACTTCATCTTTGAAAAGCTCTGCGAGCGGTTCGAGCACCTTGCCCTGCTCCTTGAGTTCCATGATGCGATCTACTCGGTTATGGTGCGTCTTGATCTTGCTGGCGATGGAGCCGCTGGTAGCGCTCTCAATGACATCAGGATAGAGCGTGCCCTGAGCGAGCAGTTCGACATTGTCGGCCACTTTCCAGAACTCCTCGACAAAGAGCGTGCCGATGATGCGGCGCTTCTGCTCGGGATCAGTCACACCTTTGAGCGCGCCGAGGAATATCTCGCTAGCGTTGATCTGCTCGATAGGCACGCCGACTTCGCCGAAGAGCACTTTGACCTCTGCGGCCTCGTTTAAGCGCATGAGTCCGGTGTCGATGAAGATGCAGCGGACTTTGACGCCGGCTTTGTGCAGCAGGACGGCGAGTACGGTGCTATCAACTCCACCAGAGACGCCACAGATGACTTCACGGTCACCCACCTCAGCCTTGATGTTCTCGATCATCTGCTCTTTGAAAACATTGATGTCGAACTTGGCGAGCGTGGCCCCGCTATTAGTTAGGAAGTTTTTCAGAATGGCCGTGCCCTCGTGTGAGTGCGTGACCTCCGGATGAAATTGAATCCCCCAGCAGCGGTCGCTCCACTTTAGAGCGACGGGGATGCCATCTTCATTGGTGGCAATGACTTGGGTGCTGCTCGCAAGGTTCGCACAGGTGTCGCTATGACTCATCCAGACCTGGGACTCATGGGAGATGGCTTTGAAAAGATCGTCGTGGTTGGTGACGACCAGCTTGGCGGGGCCATACTCACGAGTGACACCCGGCTTCACGGTGCCGCCATGCTTGATGTTCAGGAGCTGCATACCGTAGCACACGCCGAGCACAGGCACGCCGAGCGCCATGAGCTTTTCAAAATCGACATCAGGCGCATCATGATCCGACGTGCTACGTGGTCCGCCGGAGAGGATGATTGCACCTGGGTTCTTGAGCTTAGCTAACTCAGCCGGTGGATACAGATGAGAGACAAAGCCCAGCTCGCGGACGCGGCGGACGATGAGTTGAGAATACTGTGAGCCGTAATCAAGTACGGCAACTTCGTGATCGGTCATGGAATTTTAAATTGAGAGAAATTAAGTGCACCGTCTTCCTGCTCAATGTTAGGCTGGAGCGTAGTTCACGGGTTCTTCAGTGATGACGACATCGTGCGGATGGCTCTCTTTGAGGCCGCCAGCGGTGATTCGGACAAAGCGCGCCTTAGCGCGGAGTTCGTCGAGATTATTGGCACCGACATAGCCCAAGCCAGAGCGCAGACCGCCCATGAGCTGGAAGACAACTTCAGAGAGCGGCCCCTTAAACGGCACGCGAGCTTCGACGCCTTCAGGGACAAGTTTGCCTGAGCTGTTCTGGCCATAGCGGTCCCCTGCCCCCTTGCGCATGGCTTTGAGGCTGCCCATGCCTCGGTACTCTTTGAAGGTGCGGCCCTGCCACTTCACCATGTTGCCAGGACTTTCAGCAGTGCCTGCAAGCAGTGAGCCGAGCATGACAAAGTCGGCACCAGCGGCGAGAGCTTTAACAATGTCCCCAGAGTAACGAATACCGCCATCGGCGATGACTGTAACACCACGTTCGCGGCAGACAGAAGCGGCTTCCTGCACGGCAGTGAACTGGGCCATACCGACACCCGAAATGATGCGCGTGGTACAGATGGAACCAGGACCGACGCCGACTTTGATGGCAGACGCGCCGGCATTGATCAAATGTAGCGCTCCATCAGCCGTGACGACATTGCCTGCGACAATCGGGATACTGCCACCAAGCCGAGCGCGGAGTTTGGCGATCACATCAGCAACACGACTGGTGTGGCCGGTAGCGGCATCGATAAACAAAGCATCTGCGCCTGCGGCGACGAGAGTGGCCCCACGATCAGCGCAGTCGTCACCGACTCCGACGGCAGCACCGACGCGGAGCTGACCATTGGCGTCCTTCGCAGCACTGGTGAACATCTGTCGTTTCACGACATCCTGCTTGGTGATGAGGCCAGCGAGTCTGCCCTGGGCATCCACGAGCGGGAGTTTTTCAATGCGGTGCGTGTAGAGGATTTTTAATGCTTCCTCAAAGCTCGTACCCGGCGTGCCAGTGGCAAGTCGGTCACTCGGTGTCATGATGGCGGACACAGGTGTGTGTTCGTCCTCCATGTACCACATGTCACGGCTGGTGACCATGCCGACGAGTTTGCCATCGGGATCCACGACGGGGAAACCGCTGACGCCCTTTTCATGCATGAGGCGCTGAAGCTCTCCCAGAGTGGTTTCGGGCCTCACCGTGTGAGGGTTTTGAATGACGGTGTTCTCAGAGCGTTTCACTTTGGCCACCTGCTCGGCTTGGTAATCGATGGGGCAATTGCGATGCACCACGCCAAGCCCTCCCTCTCGGGCCAGCGCGATGGCAAGCTCCGATTCAGTCACAGTGTCCATGGCGGAAGACAGGACCGGTATGTTTAACCGGATGCTGTTTCCAAAAGTAGTTCCGATGTCCACCTCTCCAGGCAGCACCTCGCTCAGCCCCGGCAGGACCAACACATCATCAAAACTCAACGCAAGGGAAGGAATATCGCCCATGTGCCATCTAAGCGGCCCTCAAGCGCATGTCACGCAGAAATTGATGCTGTCAGAATTCAAGGCCGGTACACGCGGACCTTGCCGGTGTAGGAGTCGATCTGCATGCAATAGAAATTCGAAGGCACTGTGGGTGAGTCGAGAGTGCGGGACTCGACCAGCGTCATAAAACTTTCCGCCAAAGGTGGCACGGTGAAAGCCAAGGCGGCGGCGGTGGCCGTT
The DNA here is from genome assembly GCA_040081325.1 of Prosthecobacter sp. Taxonomy (GTDB): domain Bacteria; phylum Verrucomicrobiota; class Verrucomicrobiia; order Verrucomicrobiales; family Verrucomicrobiaceae; genus Prosthecobacter. The sequence goes on along the minus strand of JBEBGU010000007.1, from coordinate 16,349 downwards.
TCTCCCGGAGTATCATCATTGAGCAGGCGGCAGGAGCCGTCGGAATAAAAGCGAAGTGCTGCGTAAGTGACCGCTGCACCGCCGACACCTGTGGGTGGCACGAAGAGATAATTTTGATTGGCGTCTTCCTGCTGAGCAGCGGCCGTTTGCAGGAGCGGTGAAAGATTGGAGTCGGCAGAAAGCACAATACCTGAATCCAGATAGTACACTTCGGAAATGGGCCTTGGATTACCACCGTTCGGAGTCTCGACGACCTGATAGGCATAGAAGAGATCCGTCGAGGGTTTGTCAGAATCAGGGTCGGTGTATTTGTAGAATCGCATCTCTGTTTCCGTGCTTTTAGAAACCGCATTTTGCTGGGCAAGGCTGAGACGGTTTTGAAGGCTATCACCTGATGAACTAAGTCGCGTGGAACGGATGACATCGACCAAAGTCGGGGTCACAAGGGCAACAAGCAGAGCAATGATCCCCACGACGGTGATCATTTCGACCAGAGTAAAGGCATTAACCCGGACCCTGTGGCGTGGCGAGTTTTTGAATGGCGTGGTGGTCATATAGAAAAAGGTTGTCGATTCAGATACCCCACTTTGCGCCGCGCAACTGCACAGTCGCGGAGAAGACACGATAGTTCACACGCTGGGCCTGTAAGGTCGCAACGAGTTCCTTAATTTCATCATCCAACTGATAAGCTTGGGTGAATGGCGTGTTGAGTGAAGCCCCGAACGGTGGAGTGTTCGGACTACCACTTGTCTCGGCAAGGCGCTCCGCAGATTTTTCATCGATAGCGACCAAAACCACGCGAACCAGCGGAGGCAGAAGATTCTGCGTGGCACCCGTGGCGCTTGAATTGTACTGATAGTCAGGCGCTATCTCGGTTGGCCCGTTGGCACCCTCTACTTCACTCACTTTGGTTTCTCTTCTTGGCGAGATGATCAGCATCAGAATATTGTCCGCTACAGGTCGTGTCGTGCTGACATTGAGAGCCGTTTCATCGGCCTCTAGAGGAGCACCGGCATCCGAGTAAAACTTTCCAGTGACAGTCCCATCCACGCCAGTCGGCAGAGTGTAAATCACATTCTTTTCAGCGGGCGGCGAGTACTCCATGAGGCGATATCGGTAACGGTCGTTGCCTTGAGGTAAAAAGGCAGGCGTAAAGAATGCATCCGATGAGAACTGCACAAAGTAACCTCTGGAGCAGAGCAGTCGATCCAGTCCGACGTAGTTCGGGTTTTGGGTGACTCCGAGGGGTGCTTGGAAAAAGATAGCGTGCCCCGGCAGCGAATCAGCGCCACCTGCGCCTGGGAGTAGGGTGGTGGAGTCACCACAGATGAACTGTAGGTCAGATCGGCGCACGTAGGAGCCAGGGCCTGTAGCCGCAGCCGTGCCAGCGGTAGCGGCGGCGGTGGCTAAATAATTGGTCTCGTAATCTAGGTAGGTATTGAGTGTGGCCTGACTGAGATTGCGAGTGATGATATCAAAGGCGGTGCGTGCTTCACGAAATTGACTGACGCGTGCGTTCGAGGCCGACCAAGTGGACTGCACCTGACCGATGACCTGCGCATTGATGAGTAGCAGGATCGAGAGAACAGCGAGAGAGACGAGAAGCTCCACCAAAGTGAAAGCACGGCGGCTCCCACTTAATGGCAAAGTATGGCGGGAAGTTTTCATAACGGTCAGAGGGGGTTAGGGAGCGAAACGTTTGGATTCCAACACGCGGTAGCGGTAATAAGAGTCCAAGGGCGGGTGAACATTTTCATCGAGCGGATTACCAGAGGTGAAATCAGCCTTGGTGCCCGCTTCTTGCAGATCAGCTAGGTCAACATAGCGCTCGAGAAGGAAGGAACCTCTAAACTCACCTGTTACTAGATCTTCAGCAGGATTGAAGCTAGCCACGTTTGGACCGCGCACGGCCTTTTTGACGGTCTGAGCACGGACATGCACTCGGAAGGTGTTCGAGCGTGTGGTGAGCTTAGCGTAGAGATTGGAATACGGCCTCTCACGTGTGTTGTCGCCTGTGCCCGAATGACTGGACCAGAACCTCACCATGGCATCTTCCCTGTCAGCATAACTACCCAGTCTAGCGGCCGCGATATTCTCTGTGGTATCCGTAGCCGAGGGAACGGGTGGTGTCCCTGTTTGAAGACCTGCGGCAGAGACTCGTGACGGAATGAGGTGGATCTCACAGATCTGGGAGGCTGAGCGGAAAAGTCCTCCTCGGAAGGAAGCAGGAAGACCGCCTGATGAACCTCCGATGCCAGCGCCGCCAGTGCCACTGGCCGTGGAAGTGAAATTGAAGCGCTCTTCAAATTGGCGCAGAGTGGCCTGTACTCGCTGATTGGCGGGGGTATTCCACCAAGCGGTGTCAGCGCCTCCTGACTCATTATTCATCCGATCGATAGCAATGGAACGGTACCAGCGTGCAGCGGGCCTACCATTCTTGGGTGCTTCATCGCGGAAAATGGGAGCCGTCCTTCCTTGCGGTCCAAAGCCAGCACTCGTAGTGCGGGCATTGGTGTAATCAGCGTTCGGGATTGCTGCAAACTGCTCACCCTTCATGGCTGCATGCAGAGCCGTGGCGCGGCGAATGTGTGTGAAGGGCATCATCTGGTAGTTCATGTTTATTTTCCCAGCCGTGGAGAGAGGCTCGCTGATTGCGTAGGGTTCGACCACTGGCATCCAGAACATATCCAAGAGGTAATGGTCTGGAGGTGTGACCTGACCAGGATGTCTTGCAGCTGCGCCTGTGATTTGCACATGGGGCCTGAAGAGCAGATTGGTCCACGCTCCGTTGCCGCCTGAGGTAGCGTCGGGAGCTGTCATGTTAGATGAATGCAGACGGCTCGGCAGAGATCCCATCATCACCGGAGAACTGATCATTCGATTTGGCGTGAAGAAGCTTTTTGCTCCTGCCGCAAACCTTGCCCCGTGGCTATCAGCGCGGAAATAGGTCGCCCGCCATTCGACCGGCTTTGGCCAACCGGAAGCCGTGAAGTCACCCACGGCATAGTTGCCTTCATCTGGCTTATTGATGAAGGTGCCGGAACGGCCGCCAGGATCGGAATCATCAAAATCAAAATAGCGCTGTGATAAGTAGGCTGGCGACAAGCTCCTGGTAGTGCCATTCAAGTTCGTGTCATTTCGTCCGCTGTAAGGGGCGTCTGGGGCCCTGTTTGACGCTACATTCACCGTTTGGGGAAGCGTGCGCTTTGTGGCATCCTCCGTCAGCACCGTCGCATCTCCTGTGCGGTCAAATCCCACTTCAGAACCTGCATTGTAAGAGGAAAAGTTGTGGGCCAAAAAGGCGCGTTCATCATTGTAGAGGACATGCGGCGACCAATCGGTTTCCTGCACCACAGCCTTACCTGCAATTAGACGCGCGTCTCCATGACCAGGTTGAATCGTTCTGACCACGTCAGAGCCAGAACGCTCGGCAGTGTTATAGTTCGTGGCAGGATCATAGGCTGCGCGAGTAGCTCTGAGAGTATCAGGATTTGGCTCGTTATTAATGCTTCTCCTAACGTCTCTGTAATTGTTATTGTTTGGCTCCCAACCGTAAATCAAAGCTCGGCAGCCAGGCAGGCTTTGGCGGCCAGGATTGCGCGTCGTACTACCATTTCTAGCGGTATCTCCATCGACACCTGTGCGGACTCCAAATAGCCCATTCCAGATGGGGTCATTTGGATCGGCGAGCCGACCAGGCCAAACCGTGGCATTATTCAAACGCCCAAGGGCACCGCCCTGATGAAAGGCCCACCAATGAGGTGCCTGAACCGTGGGGTGATTGAAAATTACTGAATCCGACTCACGCACCCAATACTCCACATGGCTGCCTTGGACGACGAGGTCCGGTGTGGGTGCCTCACCCTTTGGCAGACTGAAGTACAGTGTCTGCATCGGAGAACGGTTCCTCCAGTTGTGGCTGTCATAGACATCGATACGAATGCGCCCCGACTGAAATGAGAGGGGATTGTCACTTGGAACCGTGAAGAACCCTGAAACAAGATCGAGGTTCATGATGCCCAAGTGGCTTGCATCAGAAGCACCAGGGGAATAAAGGGCGTCAGCAGGGACGCCGGGGTTCTGGCCACGAGCTGGGAGGCCCCGTGTCCCAGCCACACGCCTGAAACTGGCGTAGCCGCCAACTTCAGGTGTGCCATCTGCTTGGAAGATTGGCTTGGCGCTCTTGAGAACCACGGGTTCAGTCCCAGGGAAAAGAGCGACCCCTCCCGCTTCAATGCTGGAGAGTTCCTGGCCATTGATCACCACGGCAAATTCAGGGGTGATTTGAGTGTAACCCACGGAAGGGCAGAAGAACTCAAGATGAAACATGGCCTGAATTCGTTTTTCATGGACGGTAGGGTTGGCTGCCCCTGGATTTGGCCCCAGGGGAGTGTCTTGGTCCAGCGTGTAATTCCAATTGGACTCCTGCGTGCCAGGATGAAAATTACGATGCTTACCACGGAGCGCCGTATCAGTCTCGCTACCGCCGACGGTTCCATAAAGCCCATCTGCGACGTCTTTACTAGAAAGGGGAGGGAAGTTAGAGTAGTAGCGCTCTTTGATCTCGCGGGAAGTGACATCACCACGAGTCGCGGCGTTGTTCCAGAACTGGGCCCCGGCATTAATGATTTTACTATTGTCGTTGACGGCCCCTTGAAACCCTAAAGGAGCGCTGTGCTCGATCAAAAAAGATGAGTTAGGCTCGTCGTCATGCCTATCATTTTCCACCTTGAGTGCCGTCCTGCCGCCGGAAATCTGGCCTGTGACCGCAGCATTGTAGAGTTGTGCGCGCGTAGTCTCCCGCTGATCAGCGGCCTGGGACGGCGAGTTGATGGGCATGATTTCATAGCCCCGCTGCGTCGGATCTGGATCGTTTTTAAAATTAAGGTGGCGCCAACTGTACATGTCTGGCTGGCCATCACCCGTGCAGATAAAATGCAGGCCGATCTCGCTGATGGAAACACTGCGGCCAAAGCCTCGGTAATTTTGACCACCCACATTCCAGACAGCTGGAGTGACCTGGCCATGACCAGGTAGGGCCACGTCCGCAAATGGGGTGCTCGGGTTGCCTGCATTCTTAACCACGCCAGGCGTGTAGGTATTGAAGGTTGTCGCTAAGTTGTCACGCACATCATAGATATTGGCTCCAGTGAGATTGAGATTATTGTCCCCCCAATAGATGGAGGATGCGGGCCAACTGGCGCGATTGTTTGGGATCTGGTAGCTGTCCTGAAGGTTCGTGGAGCGGATGTAGTCAAACATTTCCACAATGACCTGGCGGTAATTGTCGAAGCCGTTGCCGTTGCGAAGTTTGGTTTTGAAAGTGTTGCCGTTACCGCCATTGAGTGTCTCTGCTGGGAATCTTGCCGTAGCAAGAATCTGGTCGAGCATGCCTAACAGCTTTTGATTGCGCTGAAGGCCAATGTCATGCGTGGCATCTCTGGCTGTTTCACGTTGGAAGATGTAAGTGTTGCTCGTGTCGAGATTGATGGCTGCGAAGTTTGCCTTGCCCAGCGTCGAGCAGAATGTGATGAGGTTGTCGAACGGCGTGCGCTTAGAGGCGCTCTTATTAACCGGCCACATGGCTATACGCGGCAGACCAAGCATGCTGATCTCACTACTGCGGCTGTGGGCGGTCAAGAAGCCGGAAGCACGCTCAAGGGTTTGCTTGTTGAATAGATTACCACCGCCAAAATCGGTAACGGTGGGCACACGTAGTCCACCACTGTTGGTCTCTGAGAAAAATAGCTCATCAACGCTGGCGTAGATGCGTTCATTGAGAGCCGCCGTCAAATCGACATCGGTGGATAGACCTGCACTGCCGCCCGAATTGTAATCATCTGCAGCGAACAATTTGGTGCCCGAATTACTGCCGCCCGAATTGATTCGCGGTGCAACTGCATAGATGCGGTTTTTGACCCCCAAAACCTGAGTTAGACCAGCACTGCCAGAAGTCAGCCCATAGGTGTCCAGATTACGGGTGGTCGATTGGAAGGGGTTCGGATAAAGTACAGAACTGAGAGCCACCGTGGCGGGATGGCCGGGGAAACGCTGGTACTCGTTACGTGCGGCCGGGTAGTCCGCCCAGCGGTGGTCGCGCTCGTGGTAGAAGGTGGGCTGACCCATGAAAGTAGGCTCGGCGGCGGTGTTGATATTGATTTTACAAGATTCATCATCTGTCCAGAATGCGATGCGACCCACGATGGGCGTCGCCTCGGAGGCCTGTGAGTCTCCTGAGCTTTGAAAGGCCATGCTGTCATCAAGCGTGCCGAGCGTGCCATCTTTGAGCATGTAGAGCCATTTCACTGGCATGGCGAGACGTAGCGTGTCGGGAGGCGCGGCACCCGCAGGTTTGACAATCGGACTCACCTTGGAAGCCTCACCTTCGCCATCAGGCTTTTGGCTGAGATCCCCACCATTGAGAGCCGTGGTGGTTTCATAGGTGAAACCTTCGGCAGGAACCGGATTCCCCCCGGCAGGGTCCATGTCAAAAGCAGCGCGGGGGTCCAGCACGGGGAAGTAAACTTGAGCTGATCCAGCCTCGCCTTCAGCATTCAGTACACCTTTGATTACTGGCTCATTCATGTCCACATAGCGGACTAGGTTAGCTCCCTGATTCCAGTTTCCCGGTGGTTCGGAATTCAGAAGAAAAGTTCTTTCATCTTCATTCGGTTTGGTTCCAACACCTCCGCCAGTGCTGGTAAAGATCATTTCACTGTCTGAAAACAACTTGTAGCCAGCTAAGAAGGATCCGTTGTCGGCATATTTTCTGACCGCACCTGGCTGGGTGGAATGAGTCTCCCTGCCTGCTCTGCTGGTATCCTGATCTGATCCGGCCTGAATCTGTGAGATCACAATGTTCACTGCCGTGTCTGCGTAGCGTCTCGCCGTCTGTGAGGCTGAGTAGGTCATGGTACCTTTATGCTCGGTATCGGCAACGCTCAGGAAGGCTAGAATGACGATGGTCGCCAAGGCCAGCATGGACAGGACGATGATGAGGGCCAATCCTTTGTGGCGACGGGCATCATAGACGAATCGACGGAGAGATTTCATAAGCTGCGGGGGCTGAATTTGAATTGCTTTGATTTACCTGTATTTACTTGGATTAAATCCGATCTGGTGACGGATTTCAAGCCATGATGTGAATGCAGGGTATTTACTTGGTTAATACATTCGTCTTTTTGACAAGACTCGATGGAGATCAACAAGCTGCCAGACAGCAGCAAAAAATTACTTGGCTTGGAAGAGCACTCGGCCTGAAAGCTGGGGCGTTGTGGTTGGCGTTTCAACGACGCCAATGCGTGGAAGCTGGGGGATGATGACGAAACCGACACCGACCTGGACCCCATTATCCCGCACGATCTGACCAAAGAAGGCGACGGGAGTACGGAGCACCGGATTGGGGGCCACGCCTTGCGGGTTGGCTGCGCTCAGGGAGAAACTACCTGAGATGGCGCCCGTGGCGGCAGCCACTGTCAATTTGGTCGAAGCGGGGTTTGCCGTTAACTTCGGCAGATCAAGGGCACTGGCCTTGAGGATCGTTAGAGAAATGTTGGGGTTGCGATTATCCACGACATCGCTCGGATATGGATCTGGGATAGGTGGCGTAATCGCTGGGAGATCACCATCTTCAGAGAAGATCAACTCGGCATTGCGCGTGGGTAGTGTTCCAGCAGCGATGCCAAGCAGCACGGATGGAGTCGGATTGAGGGTCGTCGCCGCTACTGGCGCGATGTAGCGTCCGCCGAAGGCTACGAGATTTACGGGTGTGACGACTCCAGAGGTCGCTGTCGTGGTGCCGAAACCAGCGCGATAGAGCCGATTAGCGGTTGCACTGTTTGGCGGGCAAGCCCAAGTCAAGGCACCGCTCAAGTTGTTGTCGTCCGAAAGCGTCAGATTGAGTCCACTGTCGATCTGGAGCGTACCGTGCAACGATCCTTTAACAATCGAGGTGTAGAGAGTTTGGAAGACAAAGGATTGCCCTGTCGGGCCCACGAAATAACTGCCAGTGAAGGCAATATTATCCGCCGTGCGCCCTGCCAGCGTGTACGAACCAGCCGTAACAACCGTGAAGGAAGCATAGCCAGTGCCCTGGGGCACAAGGGAGCGCATGGCGGGATTTGTCACCAGCGGATCTAGATCACCGAGCGCCATACCAAGCGTGTAAAGACCAACATAGGCGTCCGCTTTAGCAGACACGGAGGCAACTGCGGTGGCCGCCCAGTTATTGCGCCAGCCTTGGAAGGTGACTGGGGCACCCGTGCCCGCGATGATGGTGGCATCAGAGAGGAGTGTTGTCGGCACAGTACCCGCAGTGATCGCGAGCTTGAAGCTGATGGTCAGGCTTGGCAGCGTGGTGGTGGCAGGCAAGAAAATCCTGCCCTGCGGTGGCAGGACATTGTTTACGTCGATATCAAGAGTGCCGTTGATAGCCGTGAAGGAGCGAGCTGTTGCGCTGCCAAGGGTAACCTTGCCGCTGATCGCACCTGTTGTGGTGACGGTCAGGTCAAATCTGCCGCCGAGATTGCCATTCAAAACAGGATCGCGATCAATGGGTCCGGCAAAGGTCCCCGCAATTCCGGCAGGTAGAGCGCTGATACTGATGACAGTGTTGATGCTGGCTTTCGGCAGCACCGCATTTGAAATGGTGATCGTGATCGGATAGCCAAGCGGTGTTTTAGTTGGATTGGCGGCGGTGGGCCTGCCGGTGATGTAGCCGGTGGCGGCATCAACCTTTAGGCCTGGAGGCATCGTGCCTGTGACTGCATAAGTGCTTGGAGTGCGTTTGACATCCGCTGGCAGACCGCTGTCGCTGGTCACTGGTATTTTCCAGCTATAGACACCCCCGACGATACCACTTGGCGGTGTGGGCGTGCCCGAGAACAATGGGGCCGCATCATAAACCCTGAGGAAATGCGTGCCACCGAAGACGGCTGCTGTTCCAGGGGCACCTTCCACACGGCAGGTGTAAACATCTGTGTCAGTGTGGACAAGATTCTTGATTGAAAGAGTCTTGGTCGTGTCATTGGTGAAGCGCCCATCAGCGGGGACGGGCAACCCATTCTTGAGCCACCGATAAGTGGGCCAACGCGGCACAGCAGTGGAGGATGGTCCTGCGACATTGACGGTCAGAGTGGTGGTCTTACCCAACTGAGCAGCGACGATTTTGTTGGGGTTTTCCACCACGACGATGCGTGCCGCAGCGCTGGTGTTCGTGCTCGGTTTACCTGTGGCAATGATTTTGTTATCCAGCTTGAAGGTGTAGTCGCCTGCTAACGCGAGAGTCATGCTGGGGATGCTCAGTGTGTCTGCATTTTCCCCTGGAATGGCGACTGCATTGCGCCGCCACTGCTTGACACGTGCATTGTTGTCCCCACCAGGTGTTACCGACAAATTTAATGGGCTGCCTACTAACAACGTCTGCGAAACTGGAACGTCGAGAACCAAAGCTGGACCAGGAGGTGACGCAAGGAATGAACACACATTGCTGATGATGCCCGCTGCGTTAAACGGCCCCTTAACGATGACTCGGTAGCTAGCGTTATCAGTTAGAGATACGACCGGGACGGTATAACTGGAATCTGTAGCTCCACCAATGTCGGTGGTTCCCTTTTGCCACTGATAGGTGATGGGGCCCTCACCATTCATGGTGACGCTGAAGGTGATGGGGGAGCCAACGGCACCGAGCCGTGTTGTGGGGAGATTGATGGCAAAGGAGAGCGGCCAATCCACGGTTAGGGCCGCTGCATTACTCGTCGCTCCACTTTGATTGAGCGGATTGATGACACGCACGCGGTAGTCACCTTCTGATAGCTGGGTGGCACCTGTGACGGTGTAGGTCTCAGACGTTGCTCCAGCGATGTCCACGTTATTCAGGGTCCATTGGAAGCTGATTGGCGCCGTCCCAGTATAACCACCCACAATGGAGAAGGTGGCGTTGGCTCCCTGCTGGATGGTCTGTGGATTGAGCACTCCAGTGACTACCGTGGGCACCGCATCTCCATCAGCGATAATTTTACCCGTAGCGAGAAACTGTGTGGTATCCCAGACAGTCGCCACTGGGAGTTGGAGTAGATTGAGCAGGTTCAGCGCTCCGCCTTGGATAGTGAGCGATGTGAAATCCAAGATGTCAAACTCGGTGCCAATTGTCGGCAAATAGCCAGACTCTAGCTGCACCAAAAGTCGTGATGTATTCGTGGTGAGGAAGATCGAAGTGCCTGCAAGCTTGGTGAAATTCGTCGCTCCGAGAGTAAACTCGACGACGGAGTTCGCACTAATGGTCAGTGGCTGATTAATAGTCAGCGTCTCTACAGGACTCGAAGATGCGGTTGGGTCACCAGGCCTTAGGATGGCAAGGTTACCCGGAGCACCCGCCAGAGTCACGGCACTGTTGATGGAGCCGCTACCGCCGAGTGTGGCTCCAGCCAAGACCGTCACCGCACCTGTGCCTGTCGCACTACCCGCTGTATTCATCACCAGTAGGGTGCCCTCATTGATGGAGATCCCACCACTGAAAGTGTTACTGGCATTCAAAGTACTGATACCAGCACCCGTCTTGATCAAGGAGAGCCGATCTTTAGTCACCCCTACGCCACCGTCAGTTTCTGAAATGACCCCATTCAATACCAAACCAAGCCCTGTGGAGATGGAAGAGGTGAGTGTCAGGCTTTCCACCTCTTGAGTTGCGAGCCTTTGATTTTGCAAAGTCACCGCACCCGTGAAATTCACCAGGCCTGAAGTCACTGAACTATGTGCCCCTAGAATGGAAGAACCTGTGCCGCTGACCGCATTGACATCGACCGCATTAGAGATCGTCATTCCTGAAACTGTCGCCAAGAGAGCCACCGAGGTGTTCAGGCGATCTTCCACCCAATGCACAGCGGAGTAATTGAGATCGATGACATTGCTTGCCAAGAAGTAGGCTTCTCCGGCTGACGTGCCATTCTGAACACTGGCGCGGACGCCATAAAGCATCTCCCCTGGTGAATCAAAGGAGGCGACACGAGCCATATTCATGACACCCACCGAGAGTGAGAGATTATCTGGATCAATGATGAAACGGTAGATGCCGTTGCGCTCGGGGTTTTGACCCTCGTCCTTCACCAAAATCTGAGCATTGAGTTTGGCCGTCTCGATGTAGTAAACCTCAATGCTATCTCCAGGCGTGATGCCAACCCTAGTTCCACCGAGGGTGAGAGAGATTTCAAAGTCTGTGCCACTTGGATTTAGCACGTAATAGAGCGTATCTGCCTGAGTCCCTGGAGGCAGTCTCTCGCCGATCAATTGGATCTGCGTGCCTGCCGGGAGATCACCCGTCAACCGATCTGTGGCGGCATCGGTTGTGGTGGCCACCAGACCATAATACTGACCGTCAACCGTAGCGCCCACTTTCACAAAAGCCCCGGAACCATTGGTATTGAAATTACGCCCATCATGAAGAGCGATGAACCTGCCCCCCTGAGCCAACACGCTGGTGAAGTTCGTCGCCCGCTCCACGCTGATCTCTTGTGGCAGGGCGTCCCCAAGCTCCACGGTGGCTCCGCCGAGCGCGGTGTCACTGCTGACATGCAGTGAGCCTGAGCGAATGATGGCAGCGCCATTGACATCTGCACCAGGACCAGTCGTGACACCCGGCATGGCCAAGGAGGTGCCGAAATTATTGGCCGCATTGCTGAGGTTAAGAATGCCATCTGTGATCATCTTGAACCCTGCTGGGCCGCTCACCAAGCCAGTCAGAGAAGTCGTCTGGCCAGAGGCTGGCGCAATCATGAGAGAGCCGTTCAGCGTCACCGCACCTGACCATGTAGTGTCACCATCAAAGCTGAGCCGTGAGTAACCGCTGGCGTCATTGAGAATGAGGAAAGCTAAATCACCAAGGGTCGCATTGTAATAACCAATCGCAGGGAGGCCATTCACCATCGCCAGCGAGGTGAACTTACCGACGTCATCTGGCGCGACCAAGACGGTAGGATTGCCCCAGGCTAAAGTGCCTGTTGATTCGGATGCCACGACATACTTGAGGTCACCATTGGTGGCATCATAATAACTGATGGCGGGCCGATCTTTGGTCGTTGTTGGTTGGCCGTTTACCAAAGCAAGACTTGGATACTGACCGACATCACCCGCAGATTCTAGAGTGATCGGGGCACCCCATGAGGTAGCAGCACTGAAGGTGAGGGTGGAATCAAGTATCTTGAGTATCTCCAGTGTATCAGGGTCGCGGAGATTGTTCGTGATGCCTGCGACATTGAGTGCACGGATGAATTTCAAATCCTGTGTGGTTGATTCCTGGTAGGCAATGGCTGGGAACCCATCTACCAAACTTAACGTGAAATGAGTGCCCACAGCCCCCGTGCCAGGGATGACTACAGGCGCGCTCCAGTTAGTTAGGGGGGCAGCCAAACCAGACCCAGTGGCATTGATCGCCACCACGTACTTGATGACGTTGTTCGTCGCATCTCCATAGGCGATCACGGGTGTGCCAATATTGGCGGCAGTGCCTGAGATCGTGACTTCATCATCCGCTGCGCTGACTGTACCACGATTATCTTTGGTGAGAAGATCACCGCCAATGTTAGCGATGATCATGGAGATGCCCACCCCCACATCGTTCGCCGAAGCATCAAGCACCTGTGAAGCGCTCCAACTACCACCATTTACATCATTTGCGCGTACATATTCGAGTTCACCATTTAGCACGTCGTAGTAACTGATGGCGGGAACACCATTCACAAAGAGCAGGGACGAGTACTTGCCAACGTTGATGATATTGCGCCCGAAGCCGACATCTGGCACACCGGCACTGGAGATCCGTGCTACGACCTGCTGAGTCTGACCTGTTAAGCGGATAAAGAGTCCGCCCACAACGATCTTACTATCTGTCATGACAAACATATCGCGCACCTCTTGGTCAGGGTTCGGATTGAATCCTGCATCCACCGAACCGTCTAGCTTGACCCTGCCGAGGAAGTTGCGCTCGAAGTCGCCCAATTGGGTGAAGAGGCCCGCGACAAGCACGTCACCGTTACTTTCCAACTGCAACCTATTTACCGTGCCATTGACTTCTTGAGCAAAGGTCAGGTCCAATGCGCCAGTCGTTTCGAGTCGTGCCAAGCGCGTGCGGCTGATTACGCCCCCTGCGAAGGCACCAAAAGAACCGCCCACCAAGAGTTTACCATCTGGCAGCAGAGCGATGCCATTGACGTCTCCATTGGCATCGGGATTGAACGTATCGAGAGTCCGCGCGTCGTTGGAGATTCGGGCTAGACGGTTGCGATTGTTGTCTCCGCGGACGCTGGTGAAGTTACCACCAATCACGAAGTTTCCAGTTGGCTCTTGCACGATAGCGCGGACCTCACCGTTACGAATATCAGGTGAGATAAATGTGGAATCCAGACTGCCATTTGCAGTGAGCCTGGCCATGCGTGTGCGACCCGCACTGCCCACAGCGGTGAAACTACCGCCGACCAAAATACGCCCATCAGATTGGGCGACGAGAACACGCACGTCACCATTCAAGTTGGGATCGAACCCGCTGTCCAGGGAGCCATTCGCGTTAAGCCGAGCGATGCGGTTACGAGTCAGATTGTTCGCGGAAGTGCCATCGACACGAACCGTGGTAAAGGTGCCGCCAATGACGATTTTGCCGTCGGCTTGGATGAGAATGTCACGTACTTCACCATTCATCACGAAGGCCTCAAAACTTGTGTCCAGCGAACCATTGGAGTTCAGTCGGATGACCCGGTTTCTATCCACTCCGTCAATCTGTGTGAAGGATCCACCGACGAGCACCTTACCATCCGTCTGCACGGCCACGGTCAGTACACCCGATGCTTGGGCGAGCACGGGAATCGGAGTGCCCCAGAAGACGCCAGGAGCATCTGTGGCGCGCACATACATGAGGCCGCCATTGGTTTCATCATAGTAGCTGATGGCTGGGTTACCGTTAATCAGGCGCAAAGAGGGGTATTTACCGACATCGTTGCGGCTAGACACTGTGACCGGAGCGCCCCAGCGAATGCCACGCTCATCCAGAGCGCGGACATATTTCAGGTCTTGATTGGTAGCGTCGTAGTAGGCCATCGCAGGATAGCCTTCCACGACCAGCATGGACATGTGTTGACCGACATCTGCGGAGCCTTGGCTACTGTCCACTTGAGCGCCACCCGTCCATGGAGAACTCACCGCATTCACCGCACCGACTTCGAGCTTCTTGGCCACGTTACCGCCTTCAATCTCCAGCTCAATGGCGGCCCGTGAGGTGGTATTCGTGTAGCTAGTTCCGAGGCGCACTGGACCAGAGGTGCCGGCCGTGCTGCCAAACACATTCGCCACGTTGGCGGCGATGAGGCGGCCTTCGGCAACCTCAATGCCGCCTGTGTTGGTGCTCGTCGCATTCAGGCGCAGCGTACCAAGACCGAATTTGATCATGCGGCCAAGACCAGACAGCCCACCAGCTAGCTCAGCCTCCACGGCCACAGGTCCGTCCTCGACTCGTATAGCCTGACTGAAGGCACTCAGGTCGATTGGGTTTTGGAACACCAGTTTATGGGTCGCATCATGACTGCCGAGGATCAGGGACGAGCCATCTGGCACAAAACCATTGTTACCATAGCGCAAAGTCTCAGGGGTCGAGCTACCACCCAAATTCACAAGTCGATCCGCCCCATAAGCAGCGAACCCACCATTGCCCTTAAACTGCACCTGCGAGGCACCGCTGCCGAGGCTGCGAGTGAAGTCTCCTACACCCAGTCCGATCACGCCGCCCTCGACGATCAGCGCGCTAGTGCCGCCCGAGTTACCGATGCCTCCAGGCACGGCATTGGCAGAATTCAATCTCAGCACGCCACCATGCACATAGGTATTGCCGCTGTAAGTATTGGTGCCGCTCAATGCCGTGGTGCCGGTCCCTGTCTGCACAAAGTTAAGAGTCTCTGCGAGTGTATAGATTTGGCTGGTCTGATTGCTGAGCGCGGCCTGACTCAGCAGGAGCAAGCGGTCATCACTGTTCACATTCAGCACACGGGTTCCTGGTGCGATACCTGGACCAGAAATCAGCATTCCAGCACGGACAGAACGGAAGAAATCTAGAGCCGTGCCCGACTCGACCTTCATTAGGGCTTCTCCGGCCTTCAAGGTGCCCCTGCCAGAGGTGCCCGTTGTATTAGCGACGAGCACGGTGCGGTCCACCACATTGGCACCTAGAGTAAAGGTGGCTGCGGGGTTGTAGTTGTGCATGATGAAGTCACCATTGACATCATTTGCCGAACCACCGGTGATGTTACCGGGGCCCAGGATCTGCTTATCACCAGCACGCACATTGAATGCTGAGAGAATGGCACCGGAAACCAATTCCAATGTCTGCCCAGCATTGATCGAGATGACACTGTTTAAGTTGCTTTCATAACGCATCAAATTCACATATTTCCGTGAGGTAATGGTGCCATTAAAGGTTCGGAGATTGCCGCTGGGATCAAGCCCGCCCTCGGAAACATCCAGCCCAGATCCCGCCAAGCGATTGCCTGCCCAGCCGGAGCCACCCGGATTCATGTAGAGCGATCCGATGTCATAAAAGGTGTTCGCAGAGATCACATCTGAGGTTGATGAGGAAACGATGGCAAAATCATTCACCCCTCCCAAAGTCGTGTCAGCAACGTTCCGATACGTGGCCCAAGGCAAAATCCTCTGGCTCGCGTTGCCAGGCAGGAATAGGAAAATGTTCGCGTTGCCCGCATTTGCTTCTGGATTCTCGACAAACCGTACTGTGCCGCCAGCCTTTCGGAGGACGTCTGTCTCCTCTTCCTGCCCCATCAGATTCAAAGTGGTGGTGCGGAAGGCGGGCACCGCCACAAGGTTATTCGGGTCGGTAGAGGCAACACTCGTGACCTTCACTTCCGAGCCGCCTTCTTCGACCACAAACTGACTGCCAAAATTTTGCACCACGTTTCCTTCAGAAGTGCCACGAAGTTCGAGTGTGCCACCAGCTACATGTAAGCTTGTGAGGTTCGTGGTCGCGAAGTTAGTGGCGGAGAAACCTCCGGGTGTGAAATTCGTATCAAAGGCCTGTAACAATAGCCGCCCTTCCTCAATGAGGATGGATTCCAGACCCGCGTTACCATTGAAAACTAGCGTGCCTGAGCCGTCTTTTTCCAGGCGGTCAGTGCCTACTACAGTCCCAGTAAAGATGCTGCTGGTGCGCTCATGGCCGATGTTAATCGTAGCGACTTCTGAAAGCTGGAAGCCGCGGTTGGTTCGGGAGTTTTCACCCACATACTGCAAGGTTCCGCCGTTGAAGAAGAGGTTTCCAGAACCCGCATTCGAAGCCCCAAGACTGCCCACAACACCGCCAT
>JBEBGU010000238.1:0-6193 GCA_040081325.1 Prosthecobacter sp. | reverse complement strand
GCGCATGTGGCGCAAACGCTGCATGGCAAGGTGGAGGGCCTCACGCTCAGCAAGATCGATCCCGCTGCGGAAACCGCCGCTTATCAAGGCGAGGTCATGCAGGCCCAAGGTGCGGCGATGGACGAAGCAGGCCGCGCCTTGCTCGAAGAAGACCTGCGCTCGCCATGCACAGAAGAGATCGCTGTGTTCCGTGCCTTTGCGCGTGAGGTTGGTCGAGGCACAGGCCGCTTCGTGGTGCTCGACACCGCGCCCACCGGCCACACGCTTCTTTTGCTTGATGCCAGCGAGGCCTATCAGCGCGAACTCGAACGTCAGGCCCGCAGCACGCAGCCTGAGGAAGTGCTGAAACTCCTCGAACGTCTGCGCGATCCTGACTTCACCCGCATCCTGCTCGTCACCCTGCCCGAGGCCACGCCCGTGCATGAAGCCGCCGCGTTACAGGAAGACCTACGTCGCGCCCGCATCGAGCCTTTTGCGTGGGTCATCAATCAAAGCCTGCTCCACAGCGGCTCCTGTGATCCTCTGCTGCAATGCCGCGAAGCCTCGGAGCATCGCTACCTGCGTGAAGTCGTGGAGAAGCAAGCCAAGCGCACCGCATGGCTCCCCTGGCAGCCGGAGGAACCCATCGGCCCGGATGCGCTCGCTCATCTGGCATCATCCAGCCTCGAACCTGCACTGGCATGAAGACTCCATTCCATTGCTGAGCGTTCCGAAGTCGCCCGTAACTCGAGCACTCACGGATACCAATCATGAAGAAACTGCCTTCAGATCCCTGCCGTGATCATGCCTCCTTCGTCGAGCGCATGCGTTCGCTCAAGGATCATGGATGGACGGTGAGCGTGGCTGGCGAGGTCTGTGGCATGCCGATTCTGACCGCCGAGCGTTCATCCGGCAACGCCAACCCGCAGGTGTTGCTGGTAGGTGGCATTCACGGCGATGAACCCGCCGGAGTGGAAGCCGCAGTGAGCTGGATGGAGTCAGGGCAGGCAGATTGCTGGCCGGTTGACTGGCTGGTGCTGCCGTGTGCCAATCCGTGCGGTTGGTCGCATGACCGCCGCAATGCTTCTGCCAATCATGATCTCAATCGCAGCTTCAACCTCGCCGAGTGCTGCGATGAAATTCAAATCATCCGCGCAACGCTGGCCGGGCGGAGGTTTCTGTTCTCGATGGACTTTCACGAGGACTGCGATGCGCCGGGCTACTACCTCTGCGAGATCAAGGCTCGGTCGCCCTTCGCTGGAGAACAGATGATCGAGGCGGTTGAAGCCGTGCTGCCCATCTGGGATGTGCCCCGGCTCGACGGGCGCAAAGCCGCCAGTCGTGGATGTGTGCGGCGGTCGTCCATTTCCCACACATCGCTGCATCGCCGCCGTCTGTGGCCGCTGGAGTTTCATCTGCTGCGCCACCACACCGAGCACACGTTTTGCAGCGAGACCCCCATGACCTTTCCATTGGAGCGGCGAGTCCAAGCTCATCACGCTGCACTGGAAGCGGCTTTGAATGTTCTGATCGAGCACAACTTCAACAAACCAACGAAACCATGACCTACCTCTATGAAACCATCCCTGCCAGTGACGGCGGTGAAGTGAAGCAATACGAGATCAAGCAAAGCATGAGCGACGCATCACTCACCCGACATCCCGAAACTGGCGAATCCATTCGCCGCGTCATCCTCGGTGGTTGGGGCCTCGTCACCGGTAAATCGGGCAGCGGGAACTCATTGCAACGCGGCTGTTGCTGCGGTCCGAACGGCTGCTGACAACCACCTGAAATCATGAAGAAAATCGAAATCCTCGGAGCCAACTGCGGCAGGTGCAAGGCCATGGAGGAATGCGCCCGCGTGGCCGCCACACGGCTCGGCCTGGAGTGCGAGATCGTGAAAGTCACCGATCCGATGAAGTTCATCGACTATGCCATCACGGCCATCCCCACGCTTGTGATTGATGGCAAGGTCATCGTCTCCGGTCGTGTGCCGGTGCTGGAGGAGATGGAAAAACTCATCGCCGCCTGACATGAAACTCGCCTTCAATCTCACCCGCTTCGCCCTGCTCACACTCGTGGCTGTCAGCTTGGGCACCTGGAGTGTGCGCACGTTTTCATCAGCTCACGCGGCAGGTGTGGGAGAGTCGCTGCCCGCTGACGGCATCGTGGTGGTGAATTTCCACGCCGCCACGCGCTGCAATGCCTGCCGCGAGATCGGCACCGAGGCGCAGACTGTGGTGGAGACAAACTTTGGCGATGATCTGAAAAGCGGGCGCATGAACTGGCGCGTCATCAACTTCGAGGAGCCTGCCAACAAGCACTTCATCCAGGACTACGGCCTCACCACCTCCACCGTCGTCGTCGTGCGGAGGAAAGAGGGGCGCGATGTGACATGGCAGCGGCTCGATGCCGTGTGGGATCATCTCTTCGAGGGACCGGCCATGCGTGCCTATCTGAAAGAGCAGATCGATCAGCTCACGCTGCCATGAACATCTCCGAACTCGCTCCTTTCATGGCCGTGCTGGCCGCCGCTCTCTGGCTTGGCCTGCTCACAGCCATCAGTCCATGCCCGCTTGCCACGAATATTGCCGCCATTGGTTACGTGGCGCGCTTCAGCCAGGGCAACGGACGCGGACGAGCATGGTTGCCGGGCGTGCTTTACTCGCTCGGGCGGGCGCTGGCCTACACCCTCGTCGGTGCGGTCATCACCTGGGGTCTGCTTTCCGCGCCCGCGCTCTCCAGCTTTCTTCAAGAGCACATGAACCAACTGCTCGGCCCGCTGCTCGTGCTCGTCGGAATGGCGCTGCTCGGCATGTTGCCTGGGCTGCCCTCATTTGGCAAAGGCGGTGGCGGCGGACTCAACGAAAAACTCATGTCCTTCGGTCTCATTGGATGCGCCCTGATGGGCTTCGTGTTCGCGCTCACGTTCTGCCCCGTCTCAGCCGCGTTGTTCTTTGGCAGCCTGCTGCCGCTGGCGGTGAAGGAGCAATCCGCGTGGCTCGTGCCTGCTTTGTTTGGCATCGGCTCTGCCGCACCAGTGCTGGTGTTTGCGCTGGCGCTTGCTGTTTCTCGTGAGGCCGCAGGCCGTGCGTATCAGCGACTCCAGTCCGCTCAGCGCTGGATAGCACCCGCCAGTGGCTGGCTCCTCGTCGCCATTGGCGTCTGGATGTGCCTACACCTCACACTGCGTCTGTTCTAGACCCGTCTTCGTCACCTCAAACCAACCAAATGAATGATCGCGCTCGTACAGATCAACGACGCCCGCGTCTTGGCCCAGGCCATGCCCGCTGTGGGGTAAACAGCCCATGGCAGATGGGTAGTCACCCGCTTTACCGTCCACCCTATGAAAACGTCTTTGCTCATGGAAAGTGCCTCGACTGCAAATCCCTCTGACACAGTCAAGGTAACCCGTGGGATGCTGAGGGAACGCGCGTTTGAGGTGGCCAGCCTTGAAGGTCGGGCCCCACAGGATGCAACGAAGTCGGACTGGGAGCAGGCGAAGCAGGAATGGATGACGAACCCTGACACGGAGGCACCGGACGAGATCGCCTTTGCGGCTGCTCCCGGCCTCTAAAACCACGCCGCCGAGACTCCCACTCCCAAAATCCCATGTCCGACTACACGATCGCTGTTTATGATTCGAAGTCTTACGACCGCGAGTATCTCGACCGCGCGGTGGAGGGCACGGGAATGGTGCTGCGGCATCATGAGTTTCGGCTCACAGCGGATACCGCCAGCACTGCGGAGGGAGCAGCGGCGGTGTGCGTGTTTGTGAATGACTGCCTGAGTCGTGAATGTCTGACGAAGCTGGCCGGGGCTGGTGTGAAGATGGTGGCGCTACGTAGCGCGGGCTTTAACAATGTAGATCGCGTTGCCGCAAATGAACTGGGCATTCTGGTGGTGCGCGTGCCGGCTTATTCGCCTCACGCCGTCGCGGAGCATGCGGTGGCACTGCTGCTGGCCTTGAATCGGAAGATTCACCGCGCCTACAATCGGGTGCGTGAACAAAATTTCTCACTTAGCGGGCTCGTGGGTTTTGATCTGAATGGAAAGACGGTGGGCATCATCGGCACTGGCAAGATCGGACGAGTCACAGCGCAGATTTTTCGGGGCTTCGGCTGCCGTGTCATCGCGCATGATCCGCAGCCGATGCATGAATGGGCGGCGGAGCACGGCATCAGCTACACGAGCGTGGAATCACTGCTGACGGAGAGCGATGTGGTCAGCCTGCATCTGCCGCTCACGCCGGAGACGCATTATCTGCTCAATGTGGCGACCATCGCGCTGATGAAGCCGGGAGCCTATCTTGTGAACACCAGTCGTGGCAAGCTGGTGGAAACCGCAGCGGTGATCGAGGCGCTCAAGTCCGGCCATCTCGGTGGTGTGGCGCTGGATGTGTATGAAGAAGAGGAGGGCATCTTCTTTGAAGATCTCTCCGGTGAGGTGCTTCAAGACGATGATCTGGCCCGACTCACGACCTTCCCAAACGTGCTCATCACCGCGCATCAGGCCTTTCTCACGCATGAAGCGCTCACGGAAATCGCCCGCGTGACCCTCGATAGCATCGTGCGCTTTCGCGATGGCTTGCCGCCAGTCACTGAGCGCGTCGTTAAGTGAACCAGTCTCTACCAGAAACCGAACACCTCATGAAAACATCCCCAACCTCACCCTTCATCAAATGGTTCGCCGACATCACCATCGACGATGTGCCACTGGTCGGTGGCAAGAACGCCTCGCTCGGCGAGATGGTGCGCGAACTCACCGCCAAGGGCGTGAAGGTGCCTGATGGATTCGCCATCACGGCGGATGCTTACCGGCATTTCATTCGCGAGGCAGGCATTGATGAGAGCATCCGCGCCACGCTCGCGGATCTCGACACACGCGACATGGCGAACCTCAGCACGCGCGGCCAGTCGGTGCGTCAGGCCATTCTCAATGCCACGCTGCCTGCCGATTTGCAGGAGCTGATCACGACGGCCTATCGCGAGCTGCAAGGCAGCAGCACAACGCCATTGGATGTCGCCGTGCGTTCCTCCGCCACCGCCGAAGACCTGCCCGATGCGAGCTTTGCCGGGCAGCAGGAGACATATCTGAATGTCCATGGCACCGCCGCGCTGCTGGAGACGTGCAAGCGCTGCTTTGCCTCACTCTTCACCGACCGCGCCATCAGCTACCGCGTGGACAAGGGCTTCGATCATTTCAAGGTCGCGCTCAGCATCGGCGTGCAGCGCATGGTGCGCTCCGATCTCGCCTGCTCCGGCGTCATGTTCACCATTGATACCGAAACGGGCTTCCGCGATGCCGTGATGATCAGCGCCGCTTACGGCCTTGGCGAAAATGTGGTGCAGGGTTCCGTGACGCCGGATGAGTTTCTGGTTTTCAAACCCACGCTGAAGACCGGGCATCGGCCTGTGTTGCAAAAGACGGTGGGCAGCAAGGAGTTCAAACTCGTGTATGATTCTGGTGGTGGGAAGATGGTGAAAAACATCCCCGTGGCACCGGCGGATCGTGCCAAACTCGCGCTCACCGATGACGAAGTGCTCGAACTCGCCCGCTGGGCCTGCATCGTCGAAGATCACTACTCCGCCAAGCGCGGCCAGCACGCGCCGATGGATTTGGAATGGGCCAAGGACGGCATCACAGGCGAGTTGTTCATCGTGCAGGCGCGGCCTGAAACCGTGCAGTCGCGCAAGGATCTCGACGTGCTCGAATCCTATGTTTTGGGCAAGCGCAGCACCGTGCTGACGAGCGGGCGCAGCGTCGGTGCGAAGATCGCCACCGGACGAGTGCGTGTGATCAAGAGCGCCGAGTTCATCGGCCAGTTTCAGCAGGGCGAAGTGCTCGTCACTGACAAGACCGATCCTGACTGGCAGCCCATCATGAAGAAGGCCGCAGGCATCATCACCAATCGCGGCGGGCGCACTTGCCATGCCGCCATCGTTAGTCGCGAACTCGGCGTGCCAGCCATCGTCGGCACGGAGCACGGCACCGAGGCGCTGAAGGACGGCCAGATGGTCACCGTGAGCTGTGCGGAGGGCGACACCGGCTTTGTTTATGAAGGTGAGTTGCCCTTTGAAGTGCAGCGCACGGATTTGAAGACCCTCGCCCAACCTCGCACGAAGGTGATGATGAATCTCGCCAATCCCGAGGAGGCCTTCGCGCTCTCCTTCATCCCGAATGATGGCGTGGGCCTCGCGCGGATGGAGTTCAT
>JBEBGU010000975.1:0-1592 GCA_040081325.1 Prosthecobacter sp. | reverse complement strand
GACGGAGATGCGGCTGGTCAATGTCATCATACGGTGGTGGAACTTATATGGCTCTAATGTCACGGTGGATGCGGGTGCTATCGCCAATGAAGGTTGTGACCTTTGGCTCGTGCATGTGACATGCTGCAACAATCATGGTTATAATGCGGTGCAGATGAAGAGCCTGAGCACCATCGAGAACAATGCGGGTTCAGCCATTCACCTGATTAATAGCATTCTTTGGGATGAAGTTGGACTCTACTTTGGTGCGAGTTGCATCTCTGGTGATTGGAGTGCGGTGTATGGTTCAAACAACATCCTTCAAGACAATCTCAGCACGCCTGGAAACTTAGTTTACACGAATCTTGGCGACCCGCTTGTAAGCGGTAACGCGTACCTGGGAGACCCGTTTTTGGGAGAGCCGCTTGTCATCAGTGGGGGACATCTTACCTACAACTCCAACTCCCCGGCGCGTGGCACTGGAAAAAACCTTGGCTCAAGTCGCGACATCAACAATGAGCTTCGTCCGTCAATCTTAGCACCTGACATCGGTGCGGATCAATGGGTGGACACAGATGCTGACCATCTGGCTGACTGGTGGGAGAGCTACTGGTTTTCTGGTTTGTCGCAGACGGGTGCAAGCGATCCTGATGCTGATCACCTCTTTAACGAATATGAATATGAGTTGGCGACCAAACCAGTTCGTGACCCTTTTTATGATCGGATGAATGATTGGGATCAAGACCAACTGCTAGACTTCTGGGAATCACACTATTGGGCATCTACTTTTGAGCAGAGCACTCTGGGAGACCCTGACAGCGATGGTGCCACCAATTTTGAAGAGTGGGTACGTTTCTCCGACCCAACGGAAACGCAGGCAGACTTTGATGGTGATAGCTACAACGACCTCTGGGAGAAAACAACGTTCGGCACTTTTAATGAAACTCTCTGGACCGATTTCGATGATGATGGTTTGCCCAATAACCTCGAACTAACGGTGATTTTTTCAGATCCATTTGATTCCGATAGCAATGATGACGGCATATCTGATGGCATTGCCTGGCAGCAAGGGCTTCCCATCGTTTTGCCCGTGAGCGGGATTTTAGATACTGATGGTGATGGCGTAAGTAACGAGACAGAACTGGCCCGCGGTAGCAACGCCTTCCAGCGCGATAGCGACGGGGATGGAATATCCGATCTCGCTGATCCACTGCCGCTCGATCCGACAGTTTTGTATTCTTGGCAGCGCCTCTCTCTCTATGGGCCGCCTGCGATTTCATTGAGCAGCCCACCGGGTGCCACAGCTCTTTAAGTATTCGGATTGACTTCACAACACACTTTATCAAAGCCATGCAACATCGATCCTTTATCCGTGAGTTTATCCTGCTGATTTTTACTGCCAGTCTCCTGCACGGCGTGCCGCCGGGAAATGATGGCTGGCAACCGCCTGCGATCATCCGCTCTAGCCTACCCGCGACTCCTGTGGTTAGAAACATTCACGCTCAGCCTCACGCGATGGACGAGAGTGAAGTACCCGACCTTGCTGGGATTAAGACTCTGGGCGTATTACACAATCCTGTGCGCAGTCGTTCGGGTCAGCAGCCCTCTGCCGC
>JBEBGU010000237.1:0-6202 GCA_040081325.1 Prosthecobacter sp. | reverse complement strand
CGCATCGAGCCGCCGATCAAGAGCAACCTTGGCGGCATCGGCAACTACCAGACCTTTTCGCGTCACTGTTTGAATGCGCGACGCATGGTCGAGCGCGGCGTGCGCTTCGTGAACATCATCCACGCCTCGTGGGATCATCACAGCGCGCTTGATCCACAGCTCGCGCACAATTGCCAGATGGTCGATCAGCCCATCGCTGCGCTGCTGAAGGACCTCAAACAGCGTGGCCTGCTCGACACCACGCTCGTCGTGTGGGGCAGCGAGTTCGGCCGCACCGCGCTCGGCGAGAACCGCAAGGGCTTCAAGAAGGTCACCGGTCGCGATCATCATCCCGCCGCGTTCAGTTTGTGGATGGCCGGCGGTGGCATCAAAGGCGGGCAGGTCCATGGCGAGACCGACGACTTCGCCTGGCACGTCGCCCGCGATCCCGTGTCCATGCACGACTTCCACGCCACGATCCTGCATCTCTTCGGTCTAGATCACAACAAGCTCAGCTACCGCTTCCAAGGCCTCGACTTCCGCCTCACCGGCGTGAATCCGGCGAAGGTGGTGAAGGGGCTGATTGCGTGATTTGAAGAGGAAAATGCCGTTCACGCCGCGTTTTGGACAAGTGCCAAACGCCCCGTTCCAATTCATTGCGATATCGCTCCTGCTCTGCGTCATCACGCAGGCGGCGGAACCGGTGGCGATTGATTGGGCGAAGGCGCGTCAGCACTGGTCCTTCGTGCCGCCGAAGGCGCAGGCCTTGCCAAAGGTGAAGGACACGACTTGGCCGCATGGGCGGGTGGATCACTTCATCCTCGCAAGCATGGAGGCGAAGGAACTCACAGCTTCTCGCGAGGCGGATGCGCGGACTTTGATCCGCCGTGTGACATTTGACCTCACCGGCCTGCCGCCGACGACGGAGGAGGTGCGGGCCTTTGTGAATGATGCGCGCCCGGATGCTTATGCTCGGCTGGTGGATGATTTGCTTGGCCGTCGCGTTTTTGGCGAGCGCATGGCGAGTGTGTGGCTGAATCTCGCGCGCTATGCCGAGGATCAGGCACATCAGGTGGGCGGCAATTCATCGCTCAACTACCCGAATGCCTGGCGCTATCGCGACTGGGTCATCGCAGCATTCAATGCCGACATGCCTTACGATGCGTTCATCGAGAAGCAGCTCGCCGTTGATTTGATCGAGCCGGAGAACAAGGCGGACCTCGCAGCGCTCGGCTTTCTCGGCCTCGGTCACAAGCTGTATGCACGTGGTCGGCTCGATGTGCAGGCGGAGGAGTGGTCGGAGCAGGTGGACACCGTTTCGCAGACCTTTCTCGGCCTCACCGTGGCCTGCGCACGTTGCCATGATCACAAGTTCGATCCGATCACGGCCCGCGACTACTACGCGATGGCCGGTGTCTTCGCCTCGGTGCAGATGGTGAACCTGCGGCCCGATGGCAAGGAGGAGGACAGCAAGACTTTGGCCGACAAGATGGACCCCGGCACCCTGCACGTCGTGCGCGACCTCAAGCCGCACGATCTGCCCGTCTATGATCGTGGTGATATGGAGTCTCCTGGCACCCCGGCTCCGCGTGGTTGGCTGCAAATTCTCAGCAAAGGCGAGCCGGTGAAGTTTCAGCAAGGCAGCGGTCGTGCGGAACTGGCGCGCCAGATCACCGATCCAGCCAATCCGCTCACGGCCCGAGTGATGGTGAATCGTGTGTGGGATCTGCTCTTCGGCAAGCCACTGGCACGCACCACGAGCAACTTCGGCGCGACGGGCGACAAACCCACGCATCCTGAATTGCTCGACGACCTTGCCATCCGCTTCATGCAGAACGGTTGGTCATTGAAACGCCTGATGCGCGAGCTGGTTCTGTCCGCCACTTATCGCCAGAGCAGCAGCGGCAGCGCGGCCAATGCCCAGCTCGACGAAGCCAACGATCACTTCTGGCGCGTGAATCGCCGCCAGCTCGGCATCGAGTCATGGCGTGATGCCATCATGGCCACCGCAGGCACGCTCACGCTGGAGGGCGGCCCGTCACTGAGCCTCGATGCTCCCACACATCACAAGCGCACGATCTACTCCGAGGTGAGCCGCCGCGAGCTGAACAAGACGCTCATGCTATTCGATTACCCGGACGCAAACGTCCACGCCGCACGCCGCAGCAGCAGCACCACGCCCACACAGAAGCTCTTCGTGATGAACAGCCCCTTCATCATCGAGCAGTCGAAAAAACTCGCCCAGCGCCTCCAGCAAAGCGGCAGCGATGACACCTCTCGCATCCGCCATTCCTATGAACTCCTCTTTGCTCGAGAACCTGAAGTAGAAGAACTCGCCATGGCTCAGGAGTTTCTGAAACAACCCGTCGATGCCGGTCTCTCCGCGTGGGAGCAGCTCGCGCAAGCACTGCTGGCCACCAACGAAATGCTTTATGTGGACTGAACACAACCCAGCCCAGATGACCCGTCGCGATGCCCTTCAACGGCTGTCAGCAGGCTTTGGTGCGATTGGTCTCGCGGGCATGATGGGACCGCAGGCGAACGCGGCGGTGAAGCAGCAGGTTACGCCGAAAGCGAAGCGTGTGATCTTCCTGTTCATGAACGGAGCGCCGTCGCACATCGACACCTTTGATCCGAAACCGGCACTGAAGATATACGAGGGCCAGCGGCCGTCTGGAAAACTCTACCGGGCACCGAAGACCAGCGGCTTCATGTCGTCGCCACTGAAGTTTAGCAAGTGCGGTCAGAGCGGCATCGAGGTGAGCGAGAGTTTGCCAGCGCTGGGAAGCATCATTGATGATTGCTGCGTCATCCGCTCCATGCACACGAACGTGCCGAATCATGAGCCCGCGCTGCTCATGATGAACACCGGCAACATCCAACCGATCCGACCCTCACTCGGCTCATGGGTGCTTTACGGCCTGGGCAGCGAGAATGAGAACCTGCCCGGCTTTGTCGTGCTGCGGCCCACGCCAAACATCGTGGTGGGTCCAGCCTTGTGGAGCAATTCCTTCCTGCCCGCCGAGTATCAGGCCACCGGTGTCATCACCTCTGACATGAGTGTCGATAAACTCGTCGCGAATGTGCGCAACTCCGTGCTCGCCCCCGCGCAGCAGCGGCGGCAGATCGATTTGATTCAGAAACTCAATTACCTCCACGCTGCCAAGCGCGAGCAAGACAGCGCACTCGAAGGCCAGATCAAGGCCATGGAGACCGCCTATCGCATGCAAAGCGCCGCCAGCGATGCCTTCGACATCAGCCGCGAGCCCGCGAAGATGCGCGAGCTGTATGGCGACACGCCCTTTGGCCGCTCCTGCCTGCTCGCGCGGCGTCTCGCCGAGTCCGGTGTGCGCTACATCAGCGTCTATTACACCAGCAGCAACAACCAGCCCTGGGACACGCACAGTGACCACTACAAGCGCCACCCCGAACTCTGCGCCGACAGCGACCGCGCCTCCGCCGCACTCATCAGCGATCTCAAGCAGCGCGGCCTGCTCGACGACACACTCGTCGTCTGGACCGGCGAGTTTGGTCGCACGCCTTACGCGCAGGAAAATCAGGACAAGAACAAGAAGACCGACCCCATGAAGCGAGGTCGCGATCATCATCACACCGCTTTCAGCACACTGCTGGCTGGTGGTGGCATCAAAGGCGGCCTCGCCTACGGCACCTCTGACGAACTCGGCATGAACGCCGAGGAAAACAAAGTCCACGTCCACGACCTGCACGCCACCATCCTGCACCAACTCGGCCTCGATCACGAAAAGCTCACCTATCGCTACGCCGGCCGCGATTTCCGGCTCACGGATGTGTATGGCGATGTGGTGCATGACATCATCGCATGAAGCGTCTTCTCATCGCCCTTCTCCTGCTCTCGTCATTCGCGGCAGCGGCACCGCGACCAAACATCATCGTTCCATGAGAACCACCTGCCTTCTTGCGCCGTTTGTGATGCCAAAGTTGAATGAAATCTGATCTCCCATGCAGCCCTCCGTTGTTCTCAAAAAAATCCGCTCTGGTGAAACCGTCATCACTGCGAAGTCGTGCTACACCGATCCCGAACTGGTCGAAATGATAGCATCGTCCGGCTTTGATGCCGTGTGGATCTGCCTGGAGCACAAGCGCGTGGATGCATCGATGGTTTACGCGCTCATTCAGGCATGTCGGCTCGGTGGCGCCGACGCGCTGATTCGCGTGAAGCCGTCGAACTATACGGATGTGCTCCATCTCATTGAGGCCGGTGCGCGTGGCATCATGCTGCCGCGTGTGAAGCATGCCGACGAGGTGCGAGAGGTGGTGCGGGCCATGAACTTTCCGCCTTTGGGGCAGCGTGGCTACGATGGCATTCATGCGGAGGCGGATTTCGGCCGCATCCCGCCTGCGGAATACCTGGCGAAGGCGAATGACGAGAACTTCCTCGTTGTGCAGATCGAGGAGCCTGAAGTAGTGCCATACATTGATGAGATCGCGGCCACGCCGGGTGTGGATGTGCTGTTTGTCGGTCCTGCCGACCTCACGCTCGGTCTTGGGAAGTTCGGTAAGACGGACGATCCCGAGGTGCGCGCGATTTTGCAAAGTGTGGCTGATGCTTGTGCTCGTTACGGCAAGGTCGCGGCCATTCCTTGTGCGCCGGAGCAGGTGAAGGGCTATCACGACATGGGCTTCCGCTTCTTCAATGTGATCAGCGATTTCCGTTGCGTCTCCACCGGCATGAAGGCAGCCCGCGCGGCGGTGCAACTCTGACACGTCATGCTGGTGACCGAGCAGACTCTCGAATGCGACATGCTCGTGGCTGGTGGCGGCATCGCGGGCGTGTGCTGTGCGCTCGCTGCGGCACGGCTCGGTGCTCGCGTGATTCTTTGTCAGGACCGCAGCGTGCTCGGCGGCAATGCGAGCAGCGAGGTGCGGATGCACATCGTCGGTGCCACAGGCCTCAGCGGCGGCGAGGAATTGCAAAACGAGCTGCGCGAGGGCGGCATCATCGAGGAACTACGGCTCGACCTCGCCGTGCAGAATCCGCAGCGCTCGCCCGCGCTCATGGATCTGCTGCTTTACGACAAATGCCGCCGCGAGCCGAACCTCACGCTTTATCTCAACACGACTGTCGTCAGCGCGGTGGTCGAAGATCGACTCATCCGCGAGGTGCGTGCCGAAAGGTCATCCACGGAGGATGCCGTCATCATTCGCGCGAAAACCTTCGTCGATTGCACCGGCGATGGGCGGCTCGGCATCGAGGCGGGCGCGCCGTTCATGCGCGGACGCGAGAGCAAGGCGCAGTTCGGCGAATCCCTCGCGCAGGATCAGGCAGATGAGAAGACGCTTGGTTCTTCCATCATGTTCCAGGCACGCAAGCACGACCGCGCGATGCCCTTCGAGGCTCCGCCGTGGGCGCGACGCTTCAGCGCGGATGATTTCAAACTGCGGCCTTATGGGCAAAGCGGCTTCGATCTCGGTCTCGAATACGGTTACTGGTGGATCGAGTGGGGCGGCTGCCTCGACACGCTGAAGGACAACGAACTCATCCGCGATGAGTTGCTCGCCATCACGCTCGGTGTTTGGGGCTTCGTCAAAAACCATTCGGAGATCGACGCCTCGCACTGGGCGCTGGAGTGGATCGGTTTCGTGCCCGGCAAGCGCGAGAGCCGCCGTTTCATCGGCCAGCACATCCTCAGCGAAGGCGATCTGCTCACCTCCCGCACCTTTCCCGATGCCATTGCTTTCGGCGGATGGCCCATCGACACGCATCCGCCCGAGGGTGTCGATGCACCGGGGCTGCCGCCCTGCACGCAGCATCATCTGCCCTTCATCTACGACATCCCGCTGCGCTGCTGCGTGTCCACCGGCCCGCGCAATTTGATGTTTGCAGGCCGCAACATCTCCGCCACGCACATCGCCTTTGCCTCCACCCGCGTCATGGCCACCTGCGCCGTCATCGGCCAGGGCGTCGGCACCGCTGCGGCACTCGCTTTGAGGCAAAACGTGCTGCCCGCCGACATCACTGCGGATGAGAAACTCGTTCACACCATCCAGCAGCAACTCCTACGCGATGATTGCTACCTGATCAGCGTCTCCAACGAAGACCCTCACGATCTCGTGCGCACCGCTGCACAGATCACGGCCTCTTCTTTCCAATCCAATAGGCAGGAGAATGGGCGCAGAAGAATGGATTCTGAGATTCTCCTGCCTTCATTCTCCTGCCAACAAAACGAATGCAGTCCTGAGA
>JBEBGU010000236.1:0-6204 GCA_040081325.1 Prosthecobacter sp. | reverse complement strand
CGCCTGTGGCAGGAGCATCTGTATGCGCTGGATGCGCTGAAGGAAGGCATCGGCCTGCGTAGCTACGGGCAGAAAGACCCGCTCATCGAGTTCAAGCAAGAAGCCTTCGCCATCTTTGCGGACCTCATGAAAAACATCAACGGAGAGGTCCTCAACAATCTCTTCAAGAGCACCCAGCAGCTCGCCGCCTTTGAGCAGTTCCTGGCTCAGATGGCCATGATGCAGCAGGCTCCTGCCAACAACGTGCCACCGCTCAAGTCCAGTGATGAACCCGAAAAGCCCAAGCCGCACAATCCAAGCAGCGACGGCCCCAAGCTCATCTTCCCCGGTGCTCAGGCTCAGAAGAAACCGATGGCCAACGTCGGTCGTAATGATGCTTGCCCCTGCGGCAGTGGTAAGAAGTTCAAATCCTGCTGCGGTCGCATCGCTTAACTTGCGAGTGGGTGACTCTACCCGCTCTGACATTCATGAACGAAGCCACACTCCAGTCTGCTCTGAGCAGCCCACAAAATCTCGGCGAGATGACCGATGCCGATGCCGTCGGCACCGTCGGTTCACCCGACTGTGGCGACATGGTGCGCATGTGGCTGAAGTATAAAGATCAGGACGGCCGGAAGGTCATCGACAAAGCCAGCTTCCAATCCTTTGGCTGCCAGACCGCCATCGCCGTTGCAAGCCTCGCCACCGAGTTGATTCGCGGCAAGACCAAGGAGGAAGCTTTGATGATGAGTGCTGAAGAACTCAGCGCCCCACTCGGCCCGCTGCCACCGATGAAGATCCATTGCGGTCAGATGGTGGAAGGCGCGCTCAAGGCAGCGCTTGAAGCGGAAAGCAACACGACTTCGAAGAGCGCGATTTTGGAAAATCGCCCAACGGGTCCAACCCTCGCCGACAGTCTCAGCGCTGTGGGCAAGACCGCCGGTAAGATTAAGATCGTTTTAACTTCATAGCCTGGGTTGAGAGTTGAAAGATGAGTGTTGAGAGTCAGACAATCCGTCAGCAAAGAACTGACATGGAGTCACTCTGCGAATGCCTTAACATGAGCCCCAAGCCCGTCCATTTTCCGGCTCTCAACTCTCAACCCTAAACTCTCAACTTTCATCATGGCCCGCATTCAAAAAGTCCCCACCGGTGAATTCAGCCCCTTCTACGGCTGCGCCATCATGACCATGGCGGCGCTGACCTTTGGCGGCATCATCGCCTGGAGCGCGTATTCGCTGATCACTCAAGACAAGGCGATTGCGGTCTTCACGGTCGATGAACCAGCCAGGATGGCAGCCATTGATCTGTCGGCGGACATGAAGTCAGCTTTGGAAAAGCGTCTCAGTGATTTCGCCACCGCGGCCAAGGCTGGTCAGACGGCGGAGCTGACCCTGAGCATCGCCGAACTCAATGCGCTGCTCATGATGGCGCCGGACAGCGGCTACGGCAGCTACACCGAGCTGCTGCGTTTTGAAAAAGCAGATCCCACCAACAATACGTTGAAGGGTCAGGTCAGTCTGCCGATGAATCGCATCAAGTTTTGGGAGAACAAGAAGCGCTACTTGAATGGTGAGATCACCTTCCTCATGTATGTTCATGCAGAAGGCATCGACGCCAAAGTCGTGGACGTGAAAGTGCCTGGGAAGGTCGTCGCTGAAGGCTTCATCACCGGCATGGAGATCTGGCCCTGGATCGCCCCGTATCGGAAGATCGAACCGCTGGGCACCGTGCTGAAGCTCATCAAGAAAGCGACTGTCACCGCCGATGGAGTGACCCTGAGCACGAAGGCTTGATGAAAGGCGTGTCGTGCGGGTTCGTTCTCAGCGGTCCATGAACCGCCACACCTTCCTCACCTGTGTCCTGCTCGCTCTCACTAGCGCCACTTTTGCTGCCGATGCTCCCGCCAAGAAGCGGGTGCTCATTCTCGGCGACTCCATCTCCATCGGCTACACGCCCGTGGTGCAAAAAATGCTGGCAGATGAGATGACTGTGCTGCGCCCGATGGCGAAGAATGGCCGGGCGGAAAACTGCAGTGGCACGACCTCAGGCGTGGCCAACATCGATCGCTGGCTTCAGATCGACGGCGGCAAGTGGGATGTCATCCACTTCAACTGGGGCCTGCATGATCTCAAGCACATGAAGGCCGATGGCAAAACAATGTCCGATCTCGCCATCGATCCGCCGCAGGCCACGGTGGAGGTGTATGAGAAGCAACTGCGGGAGATCGTCGCCAAGCTCAAGGCCACGGGTGCCAAGCTCGTTTTCGCCGCCACCACGCCCGTGCCTGATGAGCCGATGAAAGTGTATCGCGCCAATGCGGATGTCATCCGCTACAATGAAGCCGCGCTGCGCGTCATGAAGGACAACCACATTGCCGTGAATGATCTCTACACGCTCGTGAAGCCGCGCATGAAGGAACTGCAAATCCAGCCCGCCAACGTTCACTTTGTCCCCGCTGGTTCCGAAGTCCTCGCCAACGAAGTGGTGAAGGCAATCCGCGTGCTGTTGAAATAGCCGGGCTGTCTCATATGGGAGTGATGACTTGAAAAAGCCGGGGGTTTCGAGTGTATAGTGCTCACGCCATGCACCGCACTCTCTTCATCATCGTCTCCATGTTCTTCTCAGGCCTCGCTTTTGCTGAGGTACAGGCTCCGAAACCTGCGGCGGATAAGCAAGCAGAACAGCCAGCGAAGCCTGATCCACTGGAGGCCATCAAGGCGGAGACGGCGAAGCTGAATGCAGACCGCGAGAAGATCGTGGCGCAGATCGCGCTGGAGCAGTCGAAGCTCGATGAGAAGCTGGCTTCACGGAAGCGCGCGCTGGCGGAGATCCAGATTCAGATGGAGGAGATGAAGGCGAAGCTAGACCTCGCGGAGGCAGAGCGACGCTTCAAAGATGACCCTACTTTGATGGAACTGCGCCGGAAGAATGAAAAGCTGATGATCGAGTATGCCATCTCGAAGAATGAGACGGACATGGAAGGCTTTGAAATGCGGCATGAAGAAAACGCCGTGCGGCGCAAGACCACGGCGCTGACCATGCAGATGGAACTTCAACAGAAGGAAGGCGAGTCGCGCAGCTACGCCGTGGGCAAGGCACCGGCCTATCCGAAAGATCCCCTGATCGGCAAGAAGCTGGTGCTTTCTGACCGCACCATCTCACTCAATGGCGTGATCACTGGCAAGACCGCTGACAGCATGGCGGACCGCATTTCCTACTTCAATAATCGTGATCCCGAAGCGCCGATCTTCATCGTGATCGACGACTGCCCAGGTGGCAGCGTGATGGCGGGCTACAAGATTCTCAAAGCCATGCACGGCTCCAAAGCACCGGTCTATACGGTGGTGAAGTCGATGGCGGCGAGCATGGCCGCGTGCATCACCACGCTGTCGAAGAAATCCTTTGCCTACCCGAATGCGATCATCCTGCATCATCAGCTCAGCATGGGTGTGATGGGGAATCTCACACAGCACCGCGAGAACGTGAAGGAGTTGGAGGAGTGGTGGAAGCGCCTGGCTGATCCTGTCGCCGCAAAGATGGGCATCACGCGGGATGAGTTCATCACGCAGATGTATAAAAAGTCATCCACGGGTGACTGGAATGAATTTGCCGACAACGCGCAGAAGCTGAAGTGGGTGGACACGATCGTGGAGGAGATCGAGGAAACTGCGCTGCTGCGTGATCCGAGCAGCCAGCCACAGCAGGCAAATGCCACGCCCAATCGTCTGATCCCTGGCCCACCATCCACCGATGCGGTCGATTCCCAAGATGAGCGCGGCAAGCCGATCTCCCTGCTGCCACGCCTGAATCCACTAGATGCCTACTGGCTGTACAATCCCGACAGTTATTACCGGATGCAGTAGTGGAGGATAGCTCTCCAGAGCTGTCAGCGGACTGGGGTCTCAGACCTTCAGTCCCCTGAAGGCGTCTGGCGGACCAGCCCGCACTACCACCAGACTCCCTACCGCCGCAGCGCTGTGATAAGCTCGTCCAGCTTGCTTACGACTTGCTGCATCTCCGCCTGCGTCGGTGGATCACTCACCACGATGCCCAGTGTCGTTACCGCATTGCTATTCGTGCTGGTGCCACTGATCGCTGATTCGAGCTGTGCTTGGGTCACCTCCCCCTGAGCACCTTTGGGGATGCCGAAGCTGAAATGCACATTCACCCCGTCAAAACTCACGGTCACCGTCGCGGGATCACCGGGGTTGAGCGTCGTCACGCCATCCACCACGGCTTGGGCAAAGGGTGGTCCCTGCGGACCCTGCGCTCCTTGAGTGCCCGGTTCACCTGGACTTCCCTGGGCACCGTCCGCACCATTCTGGCCCTGCACCCCCTCATCACCACGCGGGATGCCGAACAAGAAGTGCAGTGTCTCGTCCGTCACCGTCAGCATCACATAAGCCTGCTCACTCGGCAGCAGCGTCTGCACGCCATCGATCACCGCCGCATTCACCGACGTGATGGCCGCGATCATCGCCGCCAGGCCATTGAATTGATCCCGCAGCACATCCGCCACGACCAGGGAGCCATCGGTCGGCAGCGCCGGATTGAAGGATGACAAGGTAGCCGCGTTCGCCAGAACGTGGTGCCCCGTAGCCGCGTTCGCCAGAACGTGGTTGTGCCGAGGAAGAGAGAGAATAGTTTTCATGGGTAAGGAGAGGGAAAGTTGACAGTGGTTGACGATTGTTAGGAAGAGACAGAAGCCTAGATTTTTTGAACCGCTAACGGGACGCTAATCCCGCAGTCGCGGGACCCAATGAAGAGGGTTGGGATTAGCGTCTCGTCAGCGTCTTATCAGCGGTTAAAACTCCCCGTCAGAGAACCTGAATGGTCGCACGAGGAAACAGAGTTCCAGGAATCAGCACTCATGGCCGCAAAGAACTCAAGGAGCGCCTAGCCGTTCATTCCTTTGGGTTCTCTGCGATCTCTGCGGCTAAATCTTCAGAGAGAGGCGCGTGGCGGACCACGCGCCCCACCCTCGACACTTACGCCGCCGTGCGGATCACGGTGGCGGACCAGTCGCTGCGGCCTCCATCGCCGCCCATCGCTGCGACGTGGAAGGCATACTCCCTGCCCACGATCATGCCGTTGAGCGTCAGAGTCGGCTTGCCGCCCGCCTCGATCAGCTCCCAGGGGCCATAGACGCCGTTCACCACGACGGCGCACTCCAGCAGGTAGCCCTTCGCTCCCTGCACCGCGCTCCAGTTCAGGATCATCTTACCCACCGTGCCGTTCAGATCCACACGCAGACCCAGCGGCGCGTGCAGTGTACCGATTGGGCTCGGCGGATTCTTCACACCCAGGCCACTGCTGATGATGACCTGGCGGTTGCCATTACTAGCCGCCTGCACATACGCACCGCGCATGTTCATCGTCGCCAGCATTCCCGCCCACTGCTCGTCGCGCTGGGCGATCGAGTCCTTCCAGACCGTCTCCGCCGCATCTGCCGCCAGCACCGAGTTGCGGTAGGCGGTGAACTGCGCCAGGAAATCCACGGCCGATGGCAGCGGGGTGGGGAAGCTCGCGTTGTTGAGCATCTGGTTGATGTGGTTTTCGATATAGATCACCCGGTCATTCGTCTTACGCGTGCTCAGGTCCATCTTCACCTTCGCACCGTCAGAGGTCGGCAGCACTGGGTCACCCACGGCATAGGTTGCTCCACTGCCATAGCTGATCTGTCCATAGACCGACGGCGGCGTGGCCGTCACCGCCTTCAGGTGATCCTGGAGAGTCGGTGGTTTCTGGAAGAAGGCAGGACCCTCATGGTTATCATTGGCAGCGTTGCCACTGCCGTGGTTGCCACCCTCATCAGAGGCAGGCGCTTGTGTGGTAGTATTTTTCATTGTGTTGCTGTTGCGTTGTTTGACTAACCCGACAGCCCCACCACTTCACCTCACGGGATCACCTTTCCGAGTGTCCAGCCCCCACCAGGGGGAAAGAGAGCAGCCCCATGAAAGTGGAGACCTGCCCGCCACAGCATTTGATTCCATTATCCTCGCCACCGAGCGGCCAAGAGCCGCCCATCCATGAATCATCACTGAAGCACGCACAGAGTAGGTAAAAGGTTGGTTGGTTGGGCTCATACTAAATCCCGAATCCTCGGAACACAGAAAATATAATAATTATTATAAACGTGGCAAGAATAATTATCAGATATTTTTAGAGGGTCATCAAGTCAAAGGCCGCATCAAAACAAAAGCCTCTGAACCTGTCATTACA
>JBEBGU010000235.1:0-6228 GCA_040081325.1 Prosthecobacter sp. | reverse complement strand
GAACAAGGCTGAGGAGTCGAGTCGTCAGAGGCATGGGATTCACTTCGCTTTATGGGCCACGGCCCAGGCATTGGCGGAGCCAGTCAGGCGGACTTCGACTTGATCGACATAGTGTCCGGGGAACTCGGCCACGCTTTGCGGCGACTGCGGGGCCTTGGAGACCACGGCGGCTTCGATGACGAGAAAGTCGGCATCCATCGGCACCACCAGCGGCATGGCCACGCGTTGCCAGGTCGCGGCATCGGAGTCGGCTCCCACGGTGCGAGCGGATCGGCTCACGCTGGATTCATGATCTTCCCAAAGCCTCGGCGCATCGGCGATGTCGCCACGAAAGGCTGCGGCCTTCACATTGAACTCAAACGACCCGCGTTGCTGCATCGGGATGGCATTGAACTGCGTGGACACTTCGACCAGTGACTCGCCGCCCGATAACTCCGCCCGCAGCGGACGCAGATCGATCACCTGCGCCACCGATCCCACATAGCTCCGCGCATTCTTCGGAGCCGACTCATGATCCGCCCGCAAGATGCGCAGCATGTGCTGACCGTGCTTGGGCGTGATGCCATTCTCCGCCATCACCACACGCGAAAAGTCTCCACTCCAAGCCCCCGCACGCGACGGAATTCCCCGCGCAGGCACTTGCGATGCCGATTCAAAGTCCGCATCCGCCAGCGGCAGCCCTTTCGTCACCACGGCGGACGCTTTCGGCTGCGTGTAGGCAAACACCACCGACGTGCAAAACATGCCCAGTGCCAATCCCGCTGCAGCCGCCGCGATGGGCCGCCAGTTGAGCCAATTGAACGACGAGGACTGACGAATCGGTGCCTCGAAAGCGCGGACATCCGCGATGTCATCCATCCACAGGCTCTCATCCACCGCGAGGCAGGAGTGCGTGTCCGCCAGTTGCAGATACATATCACGCGCTGCCGCATCGGAGCGCAGTTGGGCATTGAGCCGCGTGATTTGCTCGTCCGTGGCCCGACCGTCCAGGCAGGCCTGGATGAGATCGCTGAGTTCTGGGTGATCGCTTTTCATCGTTTAGCACTCCTGTTGAAGTTTCCGCTCAATGCACTGGTGCAGGGCCTGCCGGATGCGTTGCAGCGATTTGTAGATCGCCTCCACGCCGCGACCAAGACGCCCCGCGAGAGCCTCAATGTTCTCCTCATCAAAATAGTAGCCACGCACCAGCCGACGCTGCTCCTCCGGCAATCGGTTCAAGCAATCTCGCAAATGCTCACGCCTCACGTCCAACGTCGAAGCCACCTCTACCCGCCGCTCGTCCAATATCGCCGCCACATCCTCATCAATGAGCCGTCTGCGCCGCGATTCCGTGCGCAGATGCATTCGCGCCTCGTTCAACGCAAAGCGACAAGCCCACGGCACGAATGGTTTGGCCTGATCATACTTCTCCCTCGCCTGCCACAAGGCCACCGCCGTCTCCTGCACTACATCCCGCGCATCACTCACATTCGGCACCAGCGCCATCACATACCGCAACATCTCCCGCTCCGACTCCAAGAACAGCCGCATGAACTGCTGATGCGTCAGCGGCTGAGTTGGGGAATGGGGAAGTGCAGAGTCCATGCATTCATTCTCTGCCGGCAATGGACCTTTTTGGACATTTTTCTACCAACACCTAGAGACCACCTGTGGTTCGGTGATTACCTGGTGGTTGTAGCTTCTGTCGCATGGGATATACAGAGTTTCGGCTGAAACCGAAGCCACTTTATCGAATCGCCGCCAGCTTTCCAAGCTCATCCGCGCTCTGCGCCCGATCAAAAACCGCCACGCCACCGATCCAGCCGGTGAAGCCGACGCCGCGTGAGCTGTGGATGACGCGGCCGATGGTGAAGGGGCCGCCGCTTTGGGCGTCCTTCGGCTTGTAGAGGTCGTGTGGATACCACCAGGGGTTCAGGCGCAGCGCCACGAGATCCCGAGAGACCTCTTTGCCGCCGCGCAGCGTGACTTCGATCTTCGTGAAGCGATGCTCGCGCAACTCGACGCGTTCCTCGGCGGACTCGCGGAGCACTTTCACGCTCAGCGGCTCAGCTTCGGGCGGGTTGTAGTATTGATCCTTCGGGAAGGTCTCGTCCTCGCCGTCCTGCTTGCCGGGCAGCTTTGCGTAGTGGCCCTGCATGTAGGCGTTGTAGGCGGAGGAGATGAGTTTGTCTTTCTTGGGATTGTCCAGCCAGCGATCACCGGAGACGCCGTTGAGCCAGCCGGTGAGTTCGTCGGTTTGGTGATTGAAGGTCATCGCAAAGCACTGCCACGACGCGTCGAGGGCCTCGGCAGGTGAATCGGCGGGCACTTCGGGTGATTGCTCGCTGGAGTTGCACTTGTGCAGCGCGTATTTGTTCAGAAAGGAACTCGCGCCGTTCTCCGACACATGGCCGCAGGCGCTGCCTTGCTTGTTCAGGCCTGCAAAGAGCGCGTATTGACGCTGCCCGCGCTCCACCTTGGCGATGGTGGCGGTGGTTTTCTCCTTCAAATCGGTGCCTTCATGCCAGATGCCGGCCAGAGCGTGATTTCCGCTCTCGCGAATCGCCCAAACGA
This sequence comes from Prosthecobacter sp., assembly GCA_040081325.1. Classification (GTDB taxonomy): domain Bacteria; phylum Verrucomicrobiota; class Verrucomicrobiia; order Verrucomicrobiales; family Verrucomicrobiaceae; genus Prosthecobacter. The sequence goes on along the minus strand of JBEBGU010000235.1, from coordinate 3,675 downwards.
CCACCGTGACCGACTTCCCCGCGCCTTTGATATCCAGCGGCGTGTCGTGCAATCGCGAACGCGGCACGAAGAGGAAGGGCCGGAAATCCGGGTCGGTTTCTTTGACGATGCGGATGGCATTCCCGAATGGTCCGCGACCCAGCAACGGAAAATCCGCATACGTCGCTTCACGCCCGGCGCCCCAGTAGTCTTTGATGTAGTTCGCCGCATCCAGCGGGTAATCCGTCGCAGCTCCCGCAGGCACATGCGCCGTGAAACGCTTCTGACCATCCGGCTCCCGCTTCGCAAAGTCCCAGAAGGCGACGAGACCCGGCGTGCTCGTGACCGTGGCAACAGGTTCGGCGGCTTGGAGAGAAGCTGACAGGAGGATAAGTAGGGTGCGAGATTTTATCATCAGGTTAGAGGTTAGTTTCCAGCCTGCTCCAGCTTCACGTTATCGATGAAGAACGCCGTCTTCGTGGTGCCGAGGGCGCTGAAGAGGAGGTAGGTGGCGGTGTCCCACGTGGGTTTGCAGGGGATGGCTTTGATCTCGGTCTTGGTGCCTTCCTGACGGGTGAGGGTGACGTCATACTTGGCGGCTCCGGTGGTGGCGGTGAGGTCGATGCGGAGCCATTCGCCGGGTTTTACGTCGGCGAGTTTCTGGCTGGAGGTGTTGTTGGCCACGAGCGTGCCTTTTTGCCAGCGCAGGTAAGGGCCAGCGGCGAACTCGCCGCCTTTGTTGCGCATCTCAAAGAACCAATCGGCGCCGGGTTGGGGCATGATGTCAAAGCTCACGTGGTAGGTGCCGGACTCCGCCCACTTCGGGTAGATGTCGAGCACCGGGTCGTAGCTGTGCTTTAAACCGGGCATGTCCTGCACCTTGAGACTGCGTTTGGAGGCTCCGCCGATGGGCGAGCCGGTTTCATCGGTGACACCGATGCTTTCGCCTTTGTTTTCGCGTTCATACTTGGCGTTGCGAATGCCGAGCGTGCCGAGGGACGCTCGCTCGAAGTTTTGATCGACCTTGTAGGGCGGAGCAGGCCAAGGCTTCGCATCGGCGTCCCAGTTTGGATAGTCGTGACCTTTCGCAGCGAGTGTGTGCCATGCTGCGTCCGTTTTGCGCACTCCGGCCAAAGTGAGATCCCAGGGCTTGAAACCGAGCTTTTCGGCCGGTGAGCCGGGTTTGAGGCGGAAGTCGCGTTTCGCGACGTTTTCGAACATGGGATCGGCAAACTGGCTTTCGCGGTCGCGGCCCATCTTGCGCCATTCTTCCCAGGTGAAGTGGCTTTTGGTGAGTTTGGCCGTGATTTTGCCGTCGGTGGGCCAGTAGAGGTTTTTGCGGAAGATGAGGCTGTCCTTCGGATCGCCGCGATCGATCTTGTCGAAGAATTTCCAGTTCCACTCGCCACCATCGAGCAAGGGCGATGCGGGGTCCCACACGACGATGTTGTTCATGTAGCGGAAGCGCAGACGGGCTTCGTTTCGTGATGCCTGGATCTGCGCGGAGTTGCCGAAGGCGAAGATGTTGTTCCGCACGGTGTTGAAGTAGCCGTAGTGCTGATGAAAACCGGCGTTCCAGGTGTCGTGCACGAGGTTGTTTTCCATCAATGTGTCGGTGGCACCTTCGTCATTGTAGAGGCCCCAGCCGCCGTAGCGATGGCTGGCGATGTGATGGACGTGATTGCCGCGAATGATCGTGCCCGGTGAGGTGCCGAGGCCGTAAAAGCCGCCCATGTCGCTCAGATAAGCCCAGCCGAGATGATGGATGTGGTTGTTCTCGACGAGCGTTTCGCGTGAAGCGGTGTCGCCATAGCCCCAGTTCCATCCGGCGCTGATGCCGGTGTAATAAAAGTCGCCGATGTCGCAATGCGTGACCGCGCAGTGCTGCGTGTGCGTGAAGACCACGCCGCAAGCGCTCGGATGCAGCCGCCCGCCGTGCTGCATGATGCAGTCATCGACGACGATGTGATGATTCACGCGATCATCCGCTGGCCGCCCCGTTTCACCGACATACACGCCGCCGCCGCCGAGGTCGTGGAGGTGGCAATGCTTCACCGAGGAGTCTGCGCAGCCGTTTTTGAACCAGATGCCGTGTAGGCCTCTGTGCGCGAGCTCGCAGTTTGCGAAATGAATGCCGCGCGAGTCCTCGATCTCGATGCAGCCATCGCTCGTCGTCGCGGCTTGGCCGTCGTGCAGGCCATCGGCAGGATACAGATGCTGGCTGTATTGAAACGAGATGCCCTCAAAGCTAACCCCCGTTGCGCCTTTCATCACGATGAACTTCGTCACCACTGGCGCGATGACTTCCGCCTTCGTCATGTCCTCGCCGGGCAGAGGCAGGTAAAGCACCTCACCCTTCGCCTTGTCGAGAAACCACTCGCCCGGCGCATCGAGCGCAGCGCGGTAGTTCTCCATCCAAAAGCGCTGATCCGGCTCGAACTCGACAAAAGGATACCGCGCCCGGCCTTTGATCTGCACGGCGAGCGCTTCGTCATTCAACGCCTTGATGCGGCACTGTCCCACGGCCCAGGCATGCGTCACGGTGAGCAAAACGTCGTCGCGCTCGGCCTGCGGGATCGCTTTGAGCACGTCATACTCCGGCTGAGCGATGCTGAAGGCATGGAAGTTCATGTTCTCCTTCAAATCCGCGAACACACCCGCGCCGACCGCCTCGGTGATGTGGTGGTAGCCTTTGTTCGGCGAGCGAGCCAGCGTCGCGCGGCGGCCATTGATCCAGAGCTGCTCAAACTTCCAAGCCTTGTCGGGCAGCGTAGCCTTCCACATCGCTCCGTCTTTGACCCAGCCCGTGATCGGCTTGCCAGCCATGAAGACCGCATTTTTGCCACTCCACGTCACCAGCGAATCGTCTTTGCCGAGTGTGATGGTTTCCGTGATCGGATGCACGCCGTCCTCGACGACGATGCGCACGGGTTTGGGAGCCTTGCGGGCTTGTTCGAGCACGGCGGCGAGGTTGCCGGGCTTGAGTGCGATGTCGGCGGCGCAGAGAGATGAAACGAAGAAGAAAATGCAGGCGGTTCTGAGCATGTCTCTTCCATGTCATGCATTCGCGATGCGGCAAGAATCAATCCTTGTGCTCGGTCCACTGTCGAATGCGCATGACGGTGGCGGCCTCACTTCGCAAACACACTTTTCAGCCAAGCATCCACAACCGGAGTCGCCGGATACGTGGCATCGCCGAGTCGGCGGTTGATCTCAGCGTGGCCTTTGCGACCGATGCCATCAAAGCCACGCACCGCGACTGTCGTTCCCGCCTTCTTCAAAGCCTCGCCGAGCGCCCGCGACTGCGCCGTGCCATCGACGCGCTGCACATGCAGAATGAGAAACGCGGGCGCATTGGGAGCGGCGGCATGATGCGCTGGCGAAAGGGCGAGCTGCCTTTCCTTCTCGTTGCCAAAAGCCTGGATGTAGGTGTCGTGCATGAACTCACCGCCTTCCACGATTTGGCGCGGCACATCGTAGCAGGCTCCATCGAGCGGGATCACACCGCGCAATGTCTTTGACCCCAGTCCCGCCTTTTCGAGATACTTCATGTCCGTGCCGACGAGCGCCGAGAGGTGCGCCCCAGCGCTGTGCCCCATCAGCACGACTCGTGTCGCGTCAAAGCCAAGCGGCTCCGCACGACCGATGAGATACGCGATGGCATTCGCAACATCCTGTGCCTGCTGCTCGACGGTG
>JBEBGU010000234.1:0-6252 GCA_040081325.1 Prosthecobacter sp. | reverse complement strand
GCGCCGGTGCTTCTTGTCCGTGGCGAAGAGGGTGAAGTTTTGCAGGATGTCCAGCACCACGCCGGGCCGCATCAGACTCTCCACCGTCGTGCGCACATGGCCCAGGTTGCCTTCCTCCTGATGCTCCTCATCGCGCCACGGCCCCCAGAGGTCGATGGGCATGCGGATGCTGCCATAGCGCAGCACGCGGCCTTCCGTGGCAAAGGAGAACACGTTCGGCACAAACATGGCCGGGATCTCTTTCTCGTAGATCTCGTTCACCTGATACGCTCCGTCGAACCACGTCACCGCGCTGCGCGTCGGCGTCTTCGCCTCGCCGATCACCAGCGGCAGACCGTTCACCAGAAAGACCACGTCAAAGCGCTTCACCACGCTGCCCGTCTGGTAGGTCCATTGGTTCGTCACCGTCAGCCGGTTCTTGGCGGGCTGGGTGAAATCCACCAACCGCACCGCCACATGCTCGCCATTCGGGCTAAAGGGCATCGTCTTCTCCCCGCGCAGCCAGGCCATGAAGTTCTCGTTCGCCCGCACCAGCCCGTCGCCCTGCACGGAGAGCAGGATGGCCCTCAGCGCATAGATCACCTCGTCCGCCCGGTCCGGCTGCTCGGCGATCTCGGGATTCAGGGTGATGAGCGCCTCCCGCACCCACGGCTCCACCATCACCTCGCCCGGCTGACGCGACAGCGCCGTCGCCGCCACGTAGGTCCAGCGCGAAGGCTTGAACTCCTCGCCCAACGAACCGCCCCAGCCCGCCGGGTGCGAAGCCGCACTGGCATGGTCCTCGCGCAGCACGGAACTGCCCGCGCCGCTGCCGAGGCTCGTCGCGGCGTCGAGGATCATCTGCTCGACAGTGTTGGATTCGGTGAAGCTCATGAGCAGATGGTATTGAGAATTTGTGCGACCAAGTTTCGCAACGAGACTTGGTTTGAAGCGACGGCGCGAAGTGAGCCGTCGAACTGGTCCGTCTCAGCGACTAACTTCTCTTGAGCCCGCACAGGTGTTTTTGGAACTGAGAACTCCTTCACGACTGTTGAATTGATGGTATTCAGTCCGCTCGAACTCTTCGCTCGGCTCCGGAAATAATCCTGCCCAACACCTGCGTTGATGCAGAGGTTCAAAGATTCTGGGATCAGGTCTTCAGAGCACCGAGCACGAATCAAATGATTCTGGTGCAACATGCCTCGCTCTCCAGAACGCCACACGGCGGCTCGGCCGATTTCAGTGACAGTGGCGTGACCTTCGACAATGAGAACGTCTCCATCGGCAAGCTCAAACCGGGCAACCTCATTTTCCTCACAGTTGATGGTCTTGATTTCGCTGAGATCGAAAGCGTTCCGCTGCAAGTTTGCCACGCGCAGGTAAGGCCTCTCAATCGGTAGTGCTTTGCGGTAAGCGCCAAGCGTGATGCCGTAGCTGACTTTCGCGACGGCTTCGAGCGGCTGAATGTTGAGTTTGTTTTCGAGGCTGCGATGGAAGTGTTCTTCGACCTTAGCCGACCGCGCAGCTTCAACCGACGTTTGTAGCGCGTTGGCCTTCTGGAGTGCCTCATCCACCGCCCAGAGGATTTCCGCGATGCGGCGCTGCTGGTCGAGCGGCGGGAGGTCGAAGGTCTCCAGCTTGAGCGTGGTCCAGTTGATGGTGGGCGAGAGCGAGCCGACGGAAATCTCGACGGCGCGGTTCATGAATCGGTCGCTCATCATGAGGAAGGGCAGAAACTCCGGGAGCACTTTGTCCGGCCTGGCCCGAATGACCATGGCATGAGCGGAGCAGATGCCGCCGAACTCCGCCACGGCCAGCTTCCGCTGATAGGCGCGGCGTTTGCCAAAGATGATGTCGCCCTTCCGAAAGCGCAACTTGCCCCCGATGACATCGCTGCCCTTCCCCCAGCGCCGGATGTGTAGGCACTGCGGGTCCAGATGCTCCAGCCCCACATAAATCTCCTCCTGCGCATCCTTCGGCTCCGCCCGCTCCCCGATGCTCTCAGCAAACTCCCCAAACGCCATGCGCTTCCAGCCCGTGCGGTCGAAGAGCGGGAGCGAGGCCCAGGCGGGGTTGGGCTTGAGGTTGGCGAGTGATGGCGAAGTGGCGTTCACGGATTTGGCTGTCCGGCACCCGGAAGGTTTGAGACTGCCAAATGGGGGAGCCGATTTGCGACGCTGGAGGAGAGAACAAACGTCCTCACGTTTAACCAAGCGAGCTTTGACTTCAGAACGCCATTCAAGGCACTGAGCATTGCTTTCGCACGGTCTGCGTTGCGGAAAGTGTCGTCTTCCAGCCAAAGAACCACCGTCACCTCTTTTCCGCGCTGAAGCGCGGTGACCAGAACTTCCGAAGGAAACTCAGCCACGGGCTTCCGTGAAGCACCCACGAGCGCGGCAATGGTATCTCGGACTTTGACCGCCACTTCCACGGCGACCTCGCCTTCGATGCGAGGCTTGTTGGCGATTCTATGGCCCCGGAAGTCCTTGGCCTCCAGAAGGAGCAGACCAGACAGATCATGAAGCCCTACGACATCGACGGCCTTGGTGGATTGCGGGACGCCAGCAATATCACCCTGAAGCCGGATGGCTTCCTTCCGATAGAACGTGGTGTCGTCATACTTGAAAGCGGCTGACCACTGGTCGCCAAACTCAAAGCGCTGGTTTTCGACATCAAGAGGAGTTGGCATGGTGTCAGTCGCGGGGTTGGCTTTTCTCGAACAGACTGCCCTCGTAGTCGTAGAGGGCTGCGTATTCCGCGAGGATGGGATTGTCGGTGAGATCGGCCAGTTTGCTGCCGCTGCTCACGGATACGCCTTTCTCGTCGGACCCCCGGCGAGCGAGCCCGAAGAACTTCACTGGGCAGCGCTGGTCTTCCGGAATCTGCTTTGGATACTCGGACGCCAGCGAAAGCCGGGTGGTGAGCAGGTAGTCATGACTGACGACAAAGACCTGGATTCCTTGGTTGGCGAGTCGCAGCAAGGTATCCGAAAGCTGCACGACCATCTTTGGATTGAGGTTGGCCTCAGGCTCGTCCCAAAAAAGGAAGCCGTTCTTGGTCAGGGTGCCATTGATGATAAGCTGAGCCAATGCGGCAAGCTTGCGCCAGCCTTCGGAGAGGAGATGGGCTTCAATGCTGCCATCTGAGCCTGTGACATAAAATCGTCCACCTTCGAGGCTGACCTTGCCGCGAATCTCTTCTTCGAGCGGTTTTACCAGCACGTCCAACATGCCGTCTCGCTTGCCTCGGAGCTGGCTGGCACTCAGGGCGACACAAATATCATTGAAGGTCTCGTCAAAGGACAACTCGCGCTTCTTGTAAGCGGCAATGAATCCTTCAAACAGGGCTAACACTTCGCGTGAGGGGAGAAAGGCGGCCTCTTGAAGTTCACCGATGTTGCTCTTGGCCTCGCTGATCTTATCAAGCGAGCTTAGCTTAAAGCCACACTTCTTGCCATCGGTGAACTCGGCACTGACCTCTGCGCTTCGACGACCTGTTCCACGCTGCACCAAACGCCCGATGTGGTCCCCTTCTGGCCGGAAGACTCCCGCCAGTTTGCTGGCCAGACGGTTCTCCAGCTTTTCGGCTTCAAGCGCACTGCCGTTACTATGAGTCTCACCACACTCTTTAACGAGGGTGTAGAGCAGCTTGAGCAGGTGCGACTTGCCGCAGCCGTTCCTGCCGATGAAGACATTGATACCGGGTGAGAACTCCAGAGTTTCATCCGAGAACAGCCCGAACTTTTTGATGGAAGCCGACTTCAGGATCGCTGGCCCGCCGTTCTGTTTGTTTTGCTTCTTACTCATAAGATTCAATGTGCCATTTTGGATGTCAGTAAATTGGAAAGGGATGCGCGAACAAGCGAGGAGCTTTTCAACCAACCCGACAGGGCATCCGGCAGCGCAGTCGTTGCCGACTCAGCCGCAGCATCCGTTTGCGCCTGCGTCTCCGCCCCGATGTAGAGCGTGATGTTCAAGCTTCCCTCCTTCGCCCGGATTTCCTCAATGGGCACGACGCGGGTGAAGCCGGGCTCGTCTTTGAAATCCTGATAGGCGCAGACGACTCGCTGGAGGTGCTCGTCGGTGAGGAAGCTCTGGGCGCGTTCGCGGGTGACTTCGTTCACCGCGTTGATGAAGAGGATTTTCCCGCGCCGGGCCTTGGGTTTCTGCGTGCGGCAGACGACGACGCAGGCTTCCATGGGGGAGTTGTAGAAGAGGTTCGGGCCGAGGCCGAGGACGCACTCGATGAGGTCGGCTTCGATGAGCTTGCGGCGCATTTCCGCCTCCTCCTGCCGGAAGAGAACGCCGTGGGGCCAGAGGACGGCGCAGCGGCCTGTCTTGGGCTTGAGGCTTTGCAGGATGTGCTGCTGGAAAGCGTAGTCGGCGCGGCCCTGCGGCGGGACGCCGAAGACATTGCGCCCCCAGGGGTCGGCGGCGAAGGCTTCGCGGTTCCACTGCTTGATGGAGTAAGGCGGATTAGCCAGCACGACATCGAAGCGCTGGAGGCGGTCGCCTTCGACGAGCTTCGGCTCGGCCAGGGTATCGCCGCGCTCGATGCGGAAGTCCTCGATGCCGTGGAGGAAGCAGTTCATCCGGGCGATGGAGGAGGTCATGAGGTTCCGTTCCTGGCCGTAGAGCTTCACGTTCCGCCATTCCTTCTTCTGATTCCGCAGGTGGGCGATGCAGGAGAGCAACATCCCGCCAGAGCCGCAGGTGGGGTCATAGACGGACTCGCCGGGCTGCACGTCGAGCATCTCGGTCATGAGGTGGACGACGGTTCGGTTCGTGTAGAACTCGGCGGCGGTGTGGCCGGAGTCGTCGGCGAACTTCTTGATGAGATACTCGTAGCCTTGGCCCAGCTCGTCCTCGGGCAGGTTGGCGACGGTGAGTTCCAGCGTGGAGAAGTGCTCGATGAGGTCGCGCAGCATGGCATCGGACAGACGGTCCTTGTTCGTCCACTGCGCATCGCCAAAGATCCCGAAGAGCTTGTCGGGGTTGGCCGTCTCGATGGCCCGCATGGCCTGCTGCAAGCTCCGGCCCACATCCCGGCTGACCTTCCGAATCTCGCTCCAATGCGCCTCCGCCGGCACCTGGAAGCGGTGGTTCTCCGGGAACAGCGCAAAATCCTGATCTCCGCCTGAGTCCTTCAGAGCCGTGACGGTCTCCTCATCGAAGACATCGCACAGCCGCTTGTAGAACAGCAGCGGGAAGATGAACTGCTTGTAGTCCCCCGCATCAATCGTCCCCCGCAGAAGCACGGCGGCTCCCCAGAGGTAGGATTCGAGTTGTTGTTGGGTGATGCGGCTACTCATACTGTGACTCTAAGGATGCCCAGTTGAAACAAAGCGTGGGTTCATCCAGAACCCTGATGTCGTTTGGCTGAAAGTATTCAATGCTGACACTCGCTTCAGGGTCTTGGGCACGTTCTAAAAAATTAACGAGCCACTCATCAACAGAATCGCCTCTCGTTTCTCGACAGCTATCAGAAACCTGGAAATAGGTTTGGCTTTCGTGGTCGGTACCATGGCCTGTATTAAACGACTCCATGGTTTCCAGCGTAAGGCCTTCCTCGTTGAGGGTAAGATCAAAAGAGGACCAATCCGTTTCGTTGGAATAAATCACGAGTGCAATATGGCCCGAGGGTTCTTCCTGAAAGAATGGCAACTGTTGAAGCAGCCAAATAAAACCGCCTATGGCAACGATCTGACGGGGTGCCAATTCTGGACGTCGTAGTATGACCCGGCAAGCCAGGAGAAGCTTATCGCGAACATGCTCGTCTTCGGCTTTGAAAGGAATTAAGTCGGATTCAAACTGATCGGAAAAGTCTTCCTCGTTGCTTTCATCAACCAGCTTGGTTGGCCCCGCACTGAAGTAGTTCATCGCAGATTCTAGCAGGGCATCTGCTTCTGTTTCGATGTGACCTGCCGAGGAGCAAAGCTGCCACAAAGCGGGACCCCATCGGTTATCAATCAGGTCGGCGAGCTTTTGAGGATGACTCTTTGCCTGTGCTTCTGGTGTCAGATAGGGCAGCAGATGGCAATATGCCAAGCACTGAAGGCCCATGAAATATCGCGAAAGGAAGTAGAGCCAGAAAGGAAACTGCGCATCGAGTGCATAAACGTAGTTTCTGACCTCCGGGATCTCGAAAAGCTCTTCCCTCGTGTTATCGTAGCCGCTGAACGAAACATCGACGTTGAGCATGTTGGCTCTTATAATCTCCGGACTGGAGATTAGATGCTTGAGCGTCGTGAGCGGACCGCTGATGTCTTGTCGC
>JBEBGU010000233.1:0-6252 GCA_040081325.1 Prosthecobacter sp. | reverse complement strand
ACACTGAGCCACGAGCCGATCCATGAAGACCTCCGCCGAGGTCGCCGCTGTCTCACTCGTGAAAGGGCAAAGCAGCGCCGTGGTAATGCCCATACGTTTCATCAGTCGCTTTTGATAACCCAGGCCGCAGAGCATCTTCGGAGCCTGTGCGGGGCGCAGCACGCGCAGTGGATGTGGATCAAAACTCATCACTACCGCCGTGCCCTGATGCTGTGCCGCATGTTCCTGCGCCGCACGGATCACCTCCTGGTGGCCGAGATGCAGTCCATCAAACACTCCAATCGCCAGCGCCACCGGGCCAGGGACGGAGGCGAGATCTTCGAGGGAGTGCAGTACAATCATGTTCGTCAGCCTTTAGGCCGTGATTCCATGCTAGCAAGGTCGGCGCGAGGCCATCTCTAAATTTGCCTGTCGCAAAATGTACGACATGCGCCAGAATGCGCGCCCTTTCCTATGTCCACCGAACGCAAGACCCTCGAAGAACGCGCCCAGATGTCAGACATCGAGCGCCTGCGCCACTCCTGTGCCCATGTCATGGCCACTGCCATCCTGCGTATCTGGCCTGACGCCCAGTTTGCTTATGGGCCACCAATCGAGAACGGTTTCTACTACGACTTCCAAATGAAGCACCGCGTCACGCCGGACGACTTTGAAAAGATCGAAGCTGAGATGAAGAAGATCTCGAAAGAGAACCAGAAGTTCGAGTGGCAGGGCATCAGCCGTGAAGATGCAAAGGTGATGGCCGAAAGTGGTCGCCTCGGCGGTCTCAGCGAGCGCCCTGGCAATCCCAGCATCTTTAAGCTCGACCTCATCGACAAAATCCCTGAAGGCGAGCAGATCTCCTGCTTTAAAAATGGCGACTTTATCGACCTCTGCGCTGGGCCTCATGTCGGCTACAGCGGCAAGTGCAAGAACGTAAAGCTCACCTCAGTCTCATCGTCCTTTTACATGGGCGATGACACCAAGCCACAGCTCCAGCGCCTCTACGGCACAGCCTTTGAATCCAAGGAAGATCTTGAAGCCCATTTTGTTCGTCTCGAAGAAGCCAAGAAGCGCGATCACCGCCGCCTCGGCAAAGAGCTGAAGCTTTTTCACATCGACGAAGACGTGGGCCAAGGCCTGATTCTGTGGACGCCGAATGGTGCTGTGCTGCGCCAGGAGCTTCAAAATTTCATCAGCGAAGAACTGCGCAAGCAGGGCTACAGCCAAGTCTTCACGCCGCACATCGGCAAGCTGGCGCTGTACAAAACCAGCGGTCATTTCCCCTATTATAAAGAGTCGCAGTTCCCAGCCATCATCGAGCCAGATGCACTCCAGCAGATCGCCAGCGAAGGCTGCGGCTGTGCGGAAATGACCGGGCGTCTCGATGCCGTGTCCGCTCAGTTTGCCAATCAGCTCAATGAGCGCACGGGTCGTGAAGTCATCGGCCAGGACCGCATCATGGACCCTGAGAAACTGCTCGACGGTTTCTTGCTGAAGCCGATGAACTGCCCGCATCACATCAAGATTTTCGGCAGCCAGCCGCGCAGCTATCGCGACCTACCCGTGCGCCTCGCCGAGTTCGGCACAGTGTATCGCTGGGAGCAGAGTGGTGAGTTGAATGGCCTCACTCGCGTGCGCGGGTTCACTCAAGATGACGCCCATCTCTTCTGCACGGAAGATCAAGTCGCCGCTGAAGTGCTCGGCTGCCTCTCACTCGTGAAAATCGTGCTGACCACGCTCGGCATGACTGACTACCGCGTCCGCGTCGGCCTGCGTGATGCTGACAGCAGCAAGTTCACTGGCAACCCCGAGCAGTGGGACAAAGCCGAAGCCGCCTGCCGTGAAGCCGCCGCCACACTCGGCGTGCCCTTCACCGAAGAACCCGGCGAAGCCGCCTTCTACGGACCCAAGATCGACTTCGTGATCAAAGACGTCATCGGTCGCGAATGGCAACTCGGCACCGTGCAGGTCGATTACGTCCTGCCTGTTCGCTTTGATCTCAGCTACGTCGGCGCAGACAACAAATCGCATCGCCCCGTGATGATCCACCGCGCGCCTTTCGGCAGCATGGAGCGTTTCTGCGGCGTGCTGATCGAGCACTTCGCCGGGCACTTCCCGACCTGGCTCGCGCCAGAGCAGATCCGCATCCTCACCATCAGTGAAAAGGTGGATGCCTTTGCCGATGAAATCTTCGCTCAACTCAAAGCCGCAGGCATGCGCGTAACGCTAAACAACGACGCCGACAAAATCGGTGCCAAGATCCGCAACGCCCAGCTCGACAAAGTCCCCTACATGCTCGTCCTCGGTGAGAAAGAAGCCGCTGCTGGCGGAGTCTCCGTCCGCCATGCAAAGCGCGGTGATCTCGGCGTGCGACCCATCGCCGACTTCCTAGCCGATGTCACCGCCGAGGTGAAGGATCGACAGCTCTGATCGAGTTCCAGCAGCGCCCAAGTTAAATCCAACGCCGGGTCACCGCCGACACCGGCAGCGGCTCGCATCTTCGTGAGCGCGAGGCGGAGGATAGAAATGGACTATTTACCTTTCGACTTCTCGTAATCTTCCAGCGTCTTCACGCGGTTCCCTGTGAGCGGGTGAGATGAGAGAGCTTCTTCAGCATCGCCAAAGTGCTGCTCGGGGTCGATGCGCTGAAGGATGTTCGACAGCGGTTTCGTGCCCCAGCCGACTTGGATCATGTAATCAGCAGCGCCGAAGTCCGCTTCTTGCTCGAAGCCGCGTGAGTAGCCGCTTTGCGCGAGCATGGCTGGCAGCGCTGAACCCATGCCAGCCACAGTGGAGATGTCACCGGTCATCAGTGTCCAGATCAGGAAGACGGCGGAGTTTTGCAGCACTCCACGCAAGCCATGTTGCTCACGCACATGCACGATTTCGTGAGCTAGTACGCCATAGACCTCCCTGTTGTTCTTGGCTTCTTCGATGAGTTCATCGGTGATGCAGACAAGGCCGTCTGGTAGAGCAAAGGCATTGGGAATCGGTGCCGCAAAGAACTCCAGTCGGTAGTTATGCTTGTTCCCAGGGTCCATGGCAGCGGCCATTTCCTGAAACTTGGCGGAGATCTTTTGGCGTCGCTTGGCTGGCAGTTTGCTGTCTTTCAGGTGCAGCATGTTGGTGAACAGATAGCGCGCCTGTTCGGTGGTCACTTCGGCGATCTTCGGTGGTAAACGCATGGCAATACGTTTTGCAGCGATGGGCAGGCCCCAGATGTAACCGACGGCCATGAACCCCAGCAAGAATACCACCGCAGCAGCCACCCAGCGCCAGCGTGACTCCATGAGATGCACTAAATGCATTCTAGAACTGCGTCCCTGCTCACGCTCCCATGTGGCGAGTGAATCCACATCGGTGATCTCCAGCCGCGCGCCATCTGGTAGCGTGAAATGACGCGCCATCCGGCCCAGCGGATCGGACAAATTGCAGGCACTCACTTGCTCTGTGCGGCTGACCTCAGGCGATTCGACACGCAGCGTGCCGTCCGTCTCCAAATGCAGGAGCACGTCGAAAGCGCGTGAGGACGAGGCGTCGTAATAAGTGCCGGAGAGTGTCACAAGGGCAGTGGATCAGAAGCCGATGTCGAAATCAAAGATGTCTGCACCGGCATCACCCATCGCTGATTCATTGGCACTTAGAGACTGCGCGACCGCATCCAGACTGCCCGTAGCGATGAGTGTTGTCTTTAAAGCCACATAGCGTGCCATGCGAATCTTTACCCAAGGGATGAGCAGACCGAGAGAGAAGAGCACCGCCAGACCATTGGTGATGTAAAGCCAAAGCAGATCACGCACGCGCACCTTGGAATCCAGACGTCCGAGTTGCCCCCATTGCGTGGTGTTGATGCAGTAGTTATTCGTGCGGACGTAGTAGTAGATGGCGAGGAGGAAAATGAACAAGTAGAACGGCAAGATGAACCAGACCATCATCTGAGTCATTTCAGCCATCTGTGCCTTGGACTTCTTGAGGTCTTCACGCTGCTTCTCAGTGAGGTTGGGATTGGCGTCGAGCTGTGCGTCGAATGCCTTATCAAATTCCTTCTCAAACGCATTCGGTGTGGGAGATTGAGCTGTGGCAGGAGCCTGTGTCGTGTCACCTGGGATTGCTGGCGCTGAGGCTTCAGATACTTTTGCTTCCTTGGCCTTTTTCTGGATCACATTGAATGCTGGAACGGCGAGACTGGCCAAGATTGACAGAATGAAAATGAGGCCGAACGACTTGAAGAAGGTCTTGTAAAAGAAGCCCGGACCACCGCGCATGTCTGCCTCGACGCCGCCCCAGCCCATGTTACCGAACATGTATTTCTTTTGGCGAAACTGCATGTAGGGCACGATGAGTCCGAGCGTGAAAGGGACAAGGAAAATGAGTCCCACGAACACGCCGTAAGCCTCACTCAAGGAGCCACGGAAATTGAAGCGCACATTGCGATGCACGGTGTTGTGCGCACGGAAGCGCAAGGCTTTCTGAATCAACCAAGGCATGATGGAGAGGATCAGCAAAAAGATCCCAAGGCCAATGAGTGGATAGAGCTGGATGGTGACTGAGTAGAGCACGAACAACCCGCCAAAGATCAGGTTACCTTTGAGAATTGAAATGGGATTGCCAGTGAAGTCGAAGGGCTTTCCATCCAGTAGCGTGTTGCCGTAAAAGTAGCGGCGGGTGCGCACCTTCGCCCAGGCGGCATAGATGCCTAGTGTGAGTACGGTGAGCACGACATTGACGATCCAGATGCGGAAGAACTCGCCCGCCTTGCCATGAAACTCGAAGCGATGCTCACGCTCCGGCTCAGTAAATGGCGATGAGGTCAGAGTGGGTGAGTCACCGAGAGGCAGCATCTCGGTCGAGACAGATCCCAGCGCCGTCCACTCTGTGAGTTCGGCGCACCAAACAAGACTCAGTGCGTTGAGAATGCCTGCGGCCTGGAGTTGGCGGATCTCTTCAGAAGATACCGGTCCCTGCTGCTGCCCATTGAGTGCGTAGTGCCATTGTTGCATAAGAAAGGCTGCTTCATATCAAGCAGCCTCTCCTCTGGCAATACTCATCTTTGCTCAGTCGAAATCAGATCAGTCCGAGTTTCACGAGTGTTGCCTTCAATTCCTCGTTTTTCGCGTCTTGCATCGGCACGAGTGGCAGGCGTAGTTCATTGCTACAGTGACCTGCCATCGACATCGCAGTTTTGATCGGGATGGGATTGGTGGAGAGCTTCAAGAAGGCAGCGAAGAGAGGATAGTACTGCGTGTGGATTTTCAGCGCTCCTGCGTAGTCGCCTTTGAGAGCGAGATTCACCATGTCGCTGATCTGCTTTGGGATCAGATTCGACGCCACGCTGACGATGCCAACACCACCTACGGACATGAACGGCAGAGTCAGGCCGTCATCGCCGGACAGAATTTCAAAACTGGCAGGCAGAATCTGCTTCATTTGGCTGACACGCTCAGGATTGCCACCCGCTTCTTTGATGGCGCGAATATTCGGGCAAGACTCGACAAGACGCACGAGTACATCGAGCCCGATGTCGATGCCGCAGCGTCCGGGGATACTATAGAGCATGATCGGCAGCTTTGTGTTGTCGGCGACAGCTTTGAAATGCTGGAACAAACCTTCAGGCGTCGGCTTGTTGTAATAGGGTGCGACTTGCAGAGATGCCGTCGCACCTGCGGCCTCAGCTTCCTGAGTCAGTTCGATGGCTTCACGCGTGCTATTGGAGCCCGTGCCTGCCATGACAACGCCGCGCCCTTTGGCAAACTGGGCCGTGAGCTGCACCACATGCTTGTGCTCATCATGATCGAGAGTGGGTGACTCGCCTGTCGTGCCGCATGGCACCACACCAGTCACGCCGTTGGCGAACTGGAAATCGACGAGTTTTTTGAGAGACTCTTCATCAAGCTTGCCGTTGAGAAAAGGGGTGACGATGGCGGTGTGGGTTCCTGCGAACATGGGAGAGAGTGGGAAAAGGGTCCGCAGATTACGCAGATTTCACAGATTCATATTTGAAACTGATAATCTGCGTCATCTGTGAAATCTGTGGATGAATTTACAAGGTAACCTCTCCCTCAAACACGAAATCCGCCGGACCAAACAAAGTCACGTCAGTGTATTCATGCGGGGCGGTTTCAGTGAAGCCGACGCGGAGAGTATCGCCACCTTTGACGAGAACGGAGACGGGGCTGGGGACTCCAGTGAGTTCGTGATGGATCAGTGCGCAGGCGACCATGCCAGTGCCGCAGGCAAGAGTTTCATCCTCGACGCCGCGCTCATAGGTGC
>JBEBGU010000232.1:0-6255 GCA_040081325.1 Prosthecobacter sp. | reverse complement strand
TGAAGGCATTCAATGACTGCACCAGCAGCGTCAGCGTCAGCGACAGCCGATTTCGCGGCGGCAGCACAGGCAGATCGTTGAGTGAAACAGGTTCAGCGGGAGAAAGGGGCATGAGCGCCGAATCAGACAGAGATCAGACGATGTTTCCAGCATGGATGTCAGCACAAAAAAATCGAGCGGCCTTCCCGAGTACTCGCCATCCCATCTCCACATGAAAGAAACCGATCTCCTGGAAAAGCTTCGAAAAATCGAGCGGCTGTACGCAGGTGCTGCCACCGCTGGGGAAAAGGAGGCCGCAGCGGAGGCCATGGGCCGCATCCGCCAGCGGCTGGGTGATGTGGCCAAGGTGGACAAGCCTATCGAGTTCCGTTTCACGCTCATGGACGGCTGGGCGAAAAAGCTCTTTCTTGCGTTGCTTCGTCGCTATGAGTTGAAGCCCTATCGCTACGCACGTCAGCGGCGGAACACGGTCATGGTGCGCGTCCCGCGTAGCTTTGTGAATGAGACCCTGTGGCCCGAGTTTCTAGAACTCAGTGAGGTGCTGAAAACCTACCTCGAAGACGTCACCAATCGTGTTATCGCTGATGCCATTCACAAAGATGACGGTGAGGAAGAAGTGGTCGCTGGCGAGTATCTCGGCGGGTGAATAGATCTGTAACGTGACACTCAGTCAATTGAGCGCGGCAGATCAGGCATTTATAAAAAAGCAGGCGGCGGCCAAGTCACCATCGAAGTTCAAAGAGATGCTCTGCTTTTGTAGATTCGATTGGCAATCGAAATTCTTCGTGACATCATCCCACCATGAGCGTCGAGCAAATCAAACGCGAGATCACCATCCTGACAGATACGGAACAGAATGAAGTGACTGCCTTCCTATTTCATCTCCGTCACCGAAATGACGCAGCCTACCGCGATGCGGTCGATGCCAGGATGAATGATCAGGATAAGTCTCATTGGCTCCCGCTTGATGCCTTTGAGCGCGAGTTGGATATGCATTAAACTCAGGAAGCTGTGGCCGAGGTTTATCTCCATGCGGACCTGCAAGGGTCAATGCCCCGAAGTGTTGCACAGCGCAGACGGATCATGGATTTTGTCCGAAATCTCCGTGATGACCCAGATGCACCTGGAGACTTCACTGACCGCGATGACACCCAGCGAACTCGTCAGATCAAGATTATCGGAGACTACGCCATCACCTATTGGCATGACTCACCGGTAAAGATTGTCATGGTGGTGGACGTCCGGCACGCAGACCGATGATAGTGGCAGCATGATCTCGTGTAACGCGAACACACAGCGGACTATTTTTTCTAACCTGCCTCTTGGAAAATCCTCGTCATAGCGGCGCGGGCTGCTAGCGTCCGCGCTCGAAATGAAAATCGGCAACACCTTCATAGGAGCGGCACTCGTGGCGTGCATCAGTGTCGCCGACGCGGCAGACGCGATGCGCGTCGTTTTGAAAAATGGCACGGAGATGCAGGGGCAGCTCCTGCGTGAGCGTGAAGACGCCGTGCTGCTGGATCTCGGCTTCACCGTGTTGAACGTGCCGCGCGCTGAAATCGCTACGCTTGAGAAACTTGCGACCCAAGTCGCAGCCTCGACCGCCGCTATCGCTAGGGGTGAGGACATCTACTATGTGGAGCCTGGGCGTGAGCCACTGACGGTGGAAAAGAATGTCGATCGTGTGGCAGGGTCCGTGGTGCAGATCCAGACCGCTTCAGGTCTGGGCTCTGGCTTCATCATCAACAAGCTCGGCTACGTGATGACCAATCAGCACGTTATCGCGGGTGAGCGGGAGATTACCGTCGTCGTGTATCGCAAACGGCCCGGTGGCTTAGAAAAGCAGGCTTTCACCAAAGTCAAAATCATCGCCATGAACGGCTTCCTCGATCTCGCCATTTTGCAGATTGACGATCCGGCGGCTGACACGCTGCCCTTTGTGCCGATGGGCGATTCCGATGCCCTCACGCAAGGCCAGCAGGTCTTTGCCATCGGCAGTCCGCTGGGCTTGGAGCGCACGGTGTCACAGGGCATCGTCAGTGTGAAAGCACGCGAAACGCGCGGCACTTGGTGCATCCAGAGCACCACGCAGATCAATCCCGGTAACTCCGGCGGACCGCTCTTTAATGCACGCGGTGAAGTCGTCGGCGTGAACAACATGAAGATGGCCGGTGTCGGTGTGGAGGGCCTCGGCTTCTCCATCCCCTCTAACGTCTTTAAACCCTTCCTGAAAAATCGCGACGCCTTCGCTTTCGATCCGCGTAATCCGAACGCCGGCTTCCGCTACCTGACGCCGCCCGCGCCGGAAACAAAACCCGAATCTCCCCAAGCCCCCTGATCCATCCCACGCATGAAAAAATTTGCCCTCTCAACTCTCACCGCACTGGCCCTGCTGGCGCTGCCTGCCCACGCTGATAAGCTGGACGCTTGGTACAAACTTTTGCCAAAGAACACGGTCGGCCTGATCGCTATCAAGAGCGCGCCTGAGCTGCTTGCGGATTGGGAAAAAGGTGGCCTCGGCAAGATGATGAAGGATGAGGAGTTCCTTAAATGGACCGCGCCCTCTCGTGTCGATGGTCAGTATGCTTTGGACAAGCAGTTCAAAGAAGAGACTGGCGAAAGCATGGAGGATTTTTTGAAGCGCATTCAGGGTTCCGTCTTGGTCACGTTCGCCGGAGATTCTGTGGCTGACTTTAGTGCGAAGGGTGCCCCCTTTGTCATGCTTGTCGAAGTGGGTGACCAGCAGGCTAAAATCGAAGAGCTACTCAAAAAAGACGAGGATGAAGACATTGAGAAAAACAGTGCCCTCAAGAAGATCACCAAGGATGTCGCTGGCGTGCCCTTGCGGATCCTTGCTGAGTCCGAGGCAGTGGATGCGCCCTGGAAGCAGGCCCATGCGTTTGTCGATGGCGTCATGGTCATGGGTGACCGGCCTGCCTTGGTCGAGCACTTCGTCGCCGCGCTGAAAAGCGGCACCAGCGAAACATCGGAAGCGGTCACGAGCCACCTCAGCCGCCTCTCCCAGCTAAGTGAAGGCAATACCGACCTCACCGTTTATCTCAATGGTGAAACCCTCATGAAGTGGCTGCAAGGCGCTCTCGTCGATAGCATGAAGAACGGTAAAAGCGCCATGCCGATGGACCCAGGCATGATCTTCGGTGCGCTAGGCGTCAGTGAATTGCAGTCCATCGGCTTCATGATGGATTTGTCCGACACGCAGTCACGATTGGACATGGCCATCCTGCATCCTGACAAGGTCAGTGGCATCCTCAGCCTGTTCCATGGCAGCAGCACTGAGGTGTCCTTGCCTGGCTTTATCCCAGCAGATGTTCTTGGCGCTCAGGTGATGCGTCAGAGTTTGAGCCAGGTTTGGGATGGACTCCTGGGCATGGTCGGCAAGCTCGGCCCCCTCGCCATGATGGCCACCATGCAGGTCGGTCAAATGGAGCAGCAGATCGGCTTTAAAATCAAAGAAGACCTCCTCGCCAGTCTCGCTGATGAATACATACAAGCAGAGGATGGCACGGCACTGGAGCCTAGCCAAGTGATCGGCATTAAGGTCAAAGATCGCCCGCGTCTCGTCGGTGCGCTTGATGGATTGAAACGCTTTGTTGGTCAGGGCTTTGGTGCCTTTGAAGAGTCCGAGTATCTCGGTCACAAGATCAGTACTTTCAAAGCCTCGATGAAGGGCGCTGCTGCTGGGGGCAAGACGCAAGAGATCGCTTATTGCGTCACGGATAACTATCTTTTCTTCAACATCGGTAAGCAGGAGCTGCTGAAAAAAATGCTCGCTCGAATGAAGGAACCGAGTGGCCCGAGCATCTGGGATGCGCCACGCACGCAGGAACTCATCGGCATGTTACCCAAAAACTATGTCGGGCTCGGTGTCTCCGATGCCAGCCGCCAGATGACGATGGGGATCGATGCCTTGAATGCCGTTCAGAGCAAGGCAGGCACCACCAAGGGAAAATCCGCCACCAAGAAAAAAGGCCCCGGCAAAGGCCCCAAATCTGACGACAACGATGACGAGCCCAAGGCTGCCGCCGATGGCCCGGAAACGTGGTTCGATCCTGCCGCCAAGCCCACCAACGAGATGTTCCAGAAGTACTTCGGCTCACTCGTCAGCGGCACCTACGCGCACCCGGATTCCATCCAGATCCGCATCCTCTCGAAGCCGGTCGAGTGATTCCTTCGTCATTCGGATTTAGTCATTCGTCATTTCTGTCCCAATGCGTTTTCTCGTCCTCGCCTTCATCGCGTCATCCGCCTCCGCCGCCAGTCTTTACTTCGACGGCCCGGAGGTGGTGAAGCTCGACTGGAACACGGCCTGTCCGCGCTCCGCCGACTTCAATGGCGACGGGCTCGCGGACATCGTGCTCATCAATCAGGATCGCGCGCGCATCGAGTTCCTGCTTCAGCGTAAAGATGGAACAAGACCCGGCGAACCCGAGCGCAGCTCACGCACCGACCGCTGGAATCCGATCCTGGAAGTCTCGCGTTTCGAGAAGCAGCCGCTCGTCATCGGCCACACCGCCTACGCGCTCGCCGTCGGCGATTGGAATGGCGACAAACGTCCCGACATCGCCTACATCAGCGATGAAGAAAAACTCGTTCTCCGCACGCAAGGTGCCAAGCCGGGCGACTGGGCGGCGAAGAAAGAGTTCGTGCTCGACTCCACGGCTGACGACACGGAAGTCCTCAGCTCCGCCGATCTCAATGGTGATGGCCGCGCCGATCTCTCATTGCTGACGAAAACGCGCCTCATGATCTGGCTGCAAAGCAAAGAAGGTTGGGCCGAGCCCAAAAGCTATGTGCTCGGTGAAGCTGGTTGCGGAGGCCTGCGCAGCGGTGATCTGAACAGCGACGGCAAGCCCGATCTCTTTTACACCGCGCCTGAGGCCGATGCCGTCATGGTGCGACTTCAGCGTGACGATTCTTTTGGTGAAGAATGGCGGCTTGAAATACCCAAGAGCCGCTGCTGGACGCATCCCGTGCATCTCGGCAAAGAAACCGGTCTCGCCTGGATTCACAGCGCCACCAGCATGGTCGAAGTCGCCAAACTCGCCACCGCTGAAGCTGAACCCAATGCCGATCACGCCGCCAGCATCCGCTACGCCATGCCTGCCAGTGATGCCAAAGGCGGCGCTGTCGCTTATGGCGATCTGAATGGCGATGACATTGATGATGTCGTTTTGACCGAAGCCAAGAACGCGCGCCTCTGGTTCTTCGCCGGCGTCAAAGGCGGCTCCTTCCGTGAAGGGCGTGAGTTCCCCGCGCTCAGCGGCATCGAGTCTCTCGCCATCGCTGATGTCGATGGTGATTCGAAGCGTGAACTCATCGTGCTAAGTCCCGGTGAAAAATCCGTCGGCATCGCACGCTGGCAGAAGGGTCGTCTGGCTTATCCAGAAGTCATTCATCAGAGCACCGACACGCTCCTTGCGCTCAGCACAGGTTCCGTGACCGGAGACAAAGCCGCCAGTATCCTCTGCCTCACCGAAGCGAAGAGTAAAGTGTCCCTGCTCACTCTCACCTGGATCGCCGCAGATAAAAAATTTAAGCCAACGAGCCAGGAACTCCCAAGCTCACCGAGCAAGCCCAACGCCCTGCGAATTATCGACGCCAATCAGGACGGACGCGGTGATCTCGCACTCTTCGCATCACTCGCTCCGATGCAGATCCTGCTCAGTCAGACTGATGCCAAAGCACCCTTCAAGCGAGTCGAGGGACTGCCAGACACGCTCGTCAACAAGCTCACGCCCATCGCCCTCACCAGCGCTGATTTGAATGGCGATGGCAAAGCCGAGATCATCATCGCCAAAGATCAGCTCGCCCGTGCCTTCCGCGTCGGAGCCGATGGCAAGGCCGTCACCGTCGAGCAGTTCAATGCGCCTGATTCAGGCTCCCAACTCAGCGCCGTTCTCGTCAACCAAAAGGACGGCAAACTGCAAGTCCTGCTCGCTGACAGCAGCCAGCAGAAGCTCCATGAAATGACCGCAGGCACCGATGGCGTCTTCCGCGCTGCTCACACGCATGCATTGTCCTCACTCACCGCTGATGAATGCCATCTGCTCGGTGATCGCCTGCTGATGATCGGCAAGACCAGCTTCGAACTCACGCCGCTGGCAGGCGCATCCATGAAGCTCGACACCTTCGCCTCTTTCGACAGCGAGCTGAAAGACACCCAGCCCTCCGATCTCATCCCCGCTGCCTTTTCTGGTCTGCCCACCGATGACCTCGTGCTTGTCGATTTCGCCA
>JBEBGU010000231.1:0-6268 GCA_040081325.1 Prosthecobacter sp. | reverse complement strand
GGCGGAGTAGATCGACGTGAAGCCGCTGTCCGTGCTGTAGCTGGGGCGCTCGGTGCCGAGGACGACGCTGGGCACGGGCGTGAATTTGCCTGTTTGTGCCGCGATGAGCTGATCCATCGTGGTGCCGACTTCGACATCGGTGGTGGTCTTTTTCACCTTCAGGCCGCAAAGCACGTTCATCTTCGGGTAGTGGCCGCCTTCGCCTTCGACCGTCGTGGGATTCCACAGGCCCTGAAACACGTTCATGTGCTTCTTGAGTCCTTCGAGCGGTGTGAGCGATTTCATCAATTCCATGCCGCCGGCACCCATTTTGGCACCCCAGTGGTGAGGATTGACGCCATTGCCGGTGAAGCACACGGCGATGCGGCGAGGCGCGGTGTTGTTTTTGACGGACTCAGCTCCGAAAGCACAGATGGACTCCAGCCACGGCAGGCCAAGCGCTGCACCAGTGCCACGGAGGAAAAGACGACGAGAAGATTTCATTGGGGAGGATAGTTTTAAAGAGTTACTGATTGGTGGCGACGGTTGCTTCAGCGCGCCGATTGAGGAACTGCCTGCTCTTCACGACTTCAAGAACGGCGACGGAGAATTTGCCGCCATTGGCTTTCAGCGAGGTTTGCATCTGCTGGAGGAGTTTTTTGTCGCTGGGCAAGGTCTGGCGGCCGAGGGCGTAGCCGAGGAGTTTGCGGGTGAATTGGGTGAGGAACTGGGGCTCGTTCTTTTTGAGGTAGTCGCGGAGGCCGGGGAGGCCGGTGAACTTGGTGCCGTCCATCATTTCGCCGGTGTCGTCGATTTTGCCGCCAGCTTCATCGGTGGGGCGGAAGCGGCCGATGGGGTCGTAGCTTTCCAAAGCGAAGCCGAGGGGGTCGATGCGCTCGTGGCAGACGGCGCAGGCGGAGTCGGTGCGGTGCTGCATGAGGGCCTCGCGGAGGGAGGAAGGTTTGCTGGTTTCTTTGAGCTCAGGGACGTTCGGCGGCGGTGGCGGGCTGCTGAAGCCGAGGACGACCTGATAAAGGTAGTCGCCACGCACGACGGGGCTGGTGCGGTGCGGGCGGGAGGTCTTGGTCAAGATGGCGCCCATGCCGAGGAGGCCGCCGCGGTTTTGCTGCGCGGCTTTGACCTCGCGGAAGTCGCCGCCGGTGACGCCGGGGATGCCGTAGTGCTTGGCGAGGCGCTCGTTGATGAAGGTGTAGTCGCCGCCGATGATGTCGGAGACGTTGCGATCATCGCGGACGAGATGGGTGAAGAATTCCACAGCCTCGCGCAGCATGTCGTTTCGCAGCTCGGGCGTGAACTGCGGGAACTTTTTCTCATCGACGGTGCTCTTCTCGTCGAAGCCGTTGAACTTCAGCCACTGGCCCGCGAACTCTTTGGCGAGCGCGGAGGCTTTGGGGTCTCGCAGCATGCGCTGCGTCTGCGCGGCGAGCACTTCGGTCTTCATCAGGCTGCCGTCATCGGCGGCTTTGCGGAGCTGCCAGTCGGGCAAGGAGGCCCAGAGGAAGTAGCTGAGGCGTGAGGCGAGTTCGTGGGCATTGAGCGGCACCTCGGTGGTCTTCGCATCGGCGAGCTGCGGCAGCGTCTCGGCTTTGAACAAGAAGTTAGGCGAGACGAGCATGCGCACGAGCACTTCACGCGCGGCGGACTCGCGGTCGAGCTCCTTGGCGCGGCTGGCGAAGTAGAGCGCGTCGAGTTTTTTCGTCTCGTCCTCGGTGATGGGTCTGCGCCAGGCTTTCTTGGCGAATTCGTGCAGGTGCCAGAGCAGCGAGCCATCGTATTCCTGCTGCACCTGTTTGTTGGCGTTCGGGTTGTATACGAGACGCCAGTCCTTCTTCATCGCAGCGAGTATGTCCTTGTCCCTCTGGCCGAGGAGTGCGCCGAGTTGCTCGTCGGCGTAGTAATAGACGCCGAGGCCGGGTGAGCTTCGGTGCATGTTCTCGGCGACGATTTCGAGGCGTCGCTCGAACATGTCGGCAAAGGCTTGTTTCATGGAGTTGAACTCGCCCATGGTCTGTTGCGCGGCTTTGGTGCCACGTTTCCAGATGGTGAGCACGCCGGACATGACCTTTGTCACGTCGCGTGGTTTGTCGGTGCTGAGTGCCCACTGGATGGTGGCATTTTCGACTTCGGGATTTTGCATGTCGAGACGTGTGTCCACCTTCAGCCAATGAGCGCCTTCTGGCAGCGGCAGGGTGAAAACGGTGGGCGCGGCAAAGGCGAGCACCTGCGGCTCGATGGTGCGGCCGGGCTGCGGATGCTTGCCATAAGCGGCACGCATTTTTTCCAACTCGGCGATGCGGGCCTTCAGCACATCGAGATTCGGCGGTGGTGGGTTGGCGGCGGCCTGCTTCTTCTTTTCGTCGAGCGTCTTGGTCAGCCAGTGGAAGTAATTGAGCTTCTGTTTGCCGACGCTGACCTCGATGTAGGTCACGAGGGCGATGTCGCCCTTATTGCCATCAGCGGTGTCGCCAAAGCAGAGGTGGACGTGTGTTTTGCCATTCACGGAGGTCTGCATCGGATACGGGCGGATGCCGTCGCTGTCCTGCTGCCAGCGCTGCGGGCCTTCGCCGGGGCGCTTGGGATTGTTCCAAGATTGGCGATCCGCCGCGACGGTCTGGATGATGCTGAGAGCGGCCTTTTCATCGGCAGGCAAGGCACGCCAGGGCACGCGGGTGAGATCGAGGAAGCGTGATTTTGGCTCGGTGTTGTTCAAGTGCTTCCACCAGTTCGCGAGGAAGTAGATGTTGAGCTTCATGTCCTTCGCGAGCTGCTCCAGCGGCACTTTTTGATGCTGATGCTTCCAGCAGGCGTGCATGTAATCGGCCTCACGCAGCGGCTGATCGTCCGTCGGCAAATGCGGCGCGGCCTTTTGCTGAAGCCACACATACAGACCCTGCTGCGCCTGGGCTTTGACCTGCTCCGGCCCGCGAAGGCCGATGCGGTTGGGGTTAAACACGATGCCGGTGCCCGGCATGATCGTGGCATAGTCCGCGAGCTTGCGTGCCGCCGCGAAATACTTGTCGATGGCCGCCGGACTCATGAAAAGCACGTCGCCTGTGTTGGTGAATCCCTCGCCGCCACCACCGTCGGTTTGGAATTCCTTCGCGAGTGAATAATCGCGGCCGGTGAGGTCGCGGAGGGTGTAATCATACTCGGCGTTCGTGAGGCGACGCATCGTCACCGGGCCTGGATCGCCGGATTTCGCCTCCGCGAGATGGTCGAGTTCTCCATTCACCCAGCCGAGAAGCGCTGCATGCTCCTGGTCGCTCATCTGATGCGCCTTCGGCGGCGGCATGTCACCGTTCTCGATGGTGTCTTTGACTTTGATCCACACTTCAAATTGCTTGGCGATCTGCGGATCGGCGGCGAACTGCTTCAAGTCGATTTCGCCCTTGGATTTCTTTTCGTTGTGGCACTCGTAGCACTTGGTTTTCAAGACGACTTCCGCGTCTTTCCATGCGGGAGCGGCCGTGAGGGGAAATGAGCCGACGACAAAGCCGACCAAAGTGAGATGGCGTGAATTCAGTAACATTGGGGGGGACTATGTTAACGTAATGAAATAGGCATTTTCTGTGCCGTGGATCATTTGTTTTCCAATAGTAGGCTGCTGGCAGGCGCGGAGCCGAGATGGGGGGCATCTGGCAGCTTCAGTGTGTCAATGTAGGCGATGATGTCCCAGCGCTGCTCGGGTGTGAGTGTGGATTCAAAGCTGACCATGGGCGTGCCGTTCAAACCGGTGGCGAGCACGCGGTAAATGTCTGCAGGAGTGTCGCCACAACGCAGATGTGGCTGACGGAGATCGGAGGGTTTGGCGGGCAGCTTCCAGATGTCTTTAAGTGCGGCGACGGCAGGGCCTTTACCGTCTGCATTGGGTCCGTGACAGGCGGTGCATTGCGTTTGGAACAGCACCTTACCTTTGGCGATATGTTGTGAGTCTTTGAGCCAGGTGGGCGGTGCCGGCAGCGTCATTGGTGGCGCGTAGTTCTCGGCCTTGCGCCAGCGCCGGGAGAAGGATTTGATGTATTCGATCACCGCACGCACTTCATCGTCTGGCAGATGGATGAACATGCCCATACCTGTGCCGGTGAGTCCGCCGCGAATCGTGCGCGCGAGATCCGCCTCGGTCGGCAGTGCGCCCGCCGGAGTGGTGCGGAATTTGAACATGCCCTCACGAAACGAGCGTGGTTTAGGCTGGAGTTGGAGACTCATTTCTCCCGTGCCGTCACCTCGTGCGCCGTGGCAGACGATGCAGTTTCGCTCGAAGACATACTTGCCTTGCATGTAGAGATCGAAGTCTAGCGTCGCAGGTTCAGACCCCAAAGACGAAGCTACCCCGATGAAGAGTAGAATCTGAGTGATGAGAATACGAAAGGTCATGACGCGGCGATGAGAAGCCGGAGATAACGACATGAAATACTTGCTGAACCACGCATTGGCGGTGGCAAAGCAATCCATTTTTGTGGTAAAGGAGGCCTACTACTCCGCCGCCGTGACCTTCTCACCAGCGAGCTTGGCGGCGCGTTCGGCGAGTTCGATGTGGAACTGCTCGGGCTGCGGGGCTTCACCAGTGGTGCGGGTTCTGGCGAACCAGTCAGCGAAGATTTCACCGTTTTTGCGCTCGGCTTTGAAGGCTTCGAGGAACCCGCGGACCTTGGTCGGGATGTCTTCACCGAGGACGCTTTTGAATTCGAGACCTGCGAGGCGATCACCGCGCACGCTGCCGCCGACAAACATGGCGTATTTATTCGGCGCACGACCGACGAAGCCGAAGTCGGCGTTGTAAGGGCGGCCACAACCATTTGGGCAGCCGGTCATGCGGAAGAGGATGGGCTCGTCTGCCATGCCGAGTTCACGGAGGATCGGGTCGATCTTGTCCATGATGCCTGGGAGGGCGCGCTCGGACTCACTGAGGCTCAAGCCGCAGGTCGGCAGCGCGACGCAAGCGTGAGCGACTTTGCGGGCACGGGTCATGTCATCACTGTGGACGACGCCGTGCTTGGCGAGGATGGCATCGACCTTGGCTTTGTCGGCAGGATCGATGTCGGCTAGGATCAAGTTTGTGTTCGGCGTGACAATGATCGGACATTTCACCGTCTCGGCGATCTCACGGAAGCAGGCGCGATACTGCGGTTTGCCTTCAGCATCAGCGATGCGGCCCATGCTGACAAAGACGGCGCAGTAGAGTTTGCCGTCACCTTGCTCATGCCAACCGAGGGTGTCTTCGACGCTGTCGAATTTCAGTTCTTTGGCTGGGAAGGTTTCAATGCCTGGCAAGCGGCGCACAACTTCAGCGCGGAAGCCGTCGATGCCCATGGTCTGCACGGTGTATTTCATGCGGGCGTTTTTGCGCTCGGTGCGGTTGCCATGATCACGCTGGGTGGTGACGATGGCTTCAGTGGCATCGACGACGTGGGCACGCTTCACATAAAAGAGTGGCTGGCCGAGGAACGGTCGCGTGCTGAGCTGGCCGTGGCTCATACCGAATCCGCCACCGACGGTGATGGTGTAGCCCTCGACTTCACCATTCACGACATGGGGCACAAAGCCGCAGTCTTGGGAGTAAATATCGACGTCATTACAGGGCTGAATGGCAACGGCGATCTTGAATTTACGCGGGAGATAAACTTGACCATAGATGGGATCTTCACCTTCAGGCGCTGTCGTGGCTGCGCGGACATCTGGATTAACCTCGGGGTCTTTGATCCACTCGGGATCGATCTTTTCACCGTCGAGCCACATGTCGGCATAAGCGGAGGAGCGCCAGAGGAAGCGCTGGCTGATTTCTTCCGTGAGCTTCTGAGTGTCGGCGTGGATGGAGTCCTTGATCGGTGCCGCAGGGCCCATGGTATTGCGGACGACATCGCCGCAGGCACCCATGGTGCTGAGGCCGCTGTGGCAGACGTTGTGGATAACTTCTTTCAGGCCGCCTTTGAGCACGCCATGGAGCTGGATGCCCTGACGATTGGTCAGGCGCATGTTGCCCATAGCCTTGGTGCACAGGTCGTCATGGATGAGCCACTGCGCGGAGCTGATTCGCCCGCCGGGCATTTTGCTGCGGATCATGAAGCTCCAAGCCTTGTCGAGCTTTGCCTTGTTGCGCTCGGCTCTCTGATCGCGGTCGTCCTGCTGATAGCTGCCATGAAATTTGAGCAGCACGTTCGAATCGTCCGGCACATGCGTGAGTGCGGTATCGGCGAATTGTTCGGCGATCTGACCGCGGAGGCCGTTGGAGGCAAGTTTGATGTCTTCGACGCTGGCTTTGCTCATAAGG
>JBEBGU010000974.1:0-1617 GCA_040081325.1 Prosthecobacter sp. | reverse complement strand
GCACCAACCTTGCCTGCCCAATCAGAGACACTACCAGCGAGCCAGATACCAGGTGAAGGTGTCGGCCTCTCCATCGTGAAGCGATTGTGCGAGCTGCTGGATGCCAGCCTGGAACTGGAAACCAGTCCCGGCAAAGGCTCGACCTTCCGCGTGGTGCTACCGCGGCGATATGATATTGGCTAGGTCAATCAAGAGAGCTAGCCAGCTCACGAAATCTTGAGCGGCGAATTGCCAGGACTGAAGAAGGAAACGCCTCCGCACACGGCACGAATTGCCTCTGGCAATACGGCAGCAGTATCTTTAGTTAGGTAGCCAGCCGCACCGAGCTTCATGGCATGCTCGATAAAGTGGGGGTCGGCATGAGCGGTGAGCACCAGCACCTTAATGATGGGGTTATTCTGGAGGATTTGCCTCGTGGCCTCCAGCCCGTCCATCAAAGGCATGGTGATGTCCATGACCACCACACTAGGGCAAAGGCGAGTGGACATCGCTATTGCCTGAAGACCCTTTTCAGCTTCTCCGACAACCTTAAAATCCGTGCTATTTTCTAATATCGAGCGCAATCCTGCACGGACAATTTGGTGATCTTCAGCTAGCAGGACGGTGATAGGATTCATAAGCATTCGTGTGTGCCGGAGGCCGGTCTGTCATCAAAATTGCTTGGTCGTTTGCAGTGCTTCCATCGTTCACAGATATGCCGATGATGGGCCTGAGTGAATGGGGTATAACCCGCATTGCCATCGTTGTGACTTGCTAGCCTCGTTTCCTGCCTTTGCCCCACGGCAGCAGCGCTCGAACCCTCGTGCCGGGCGTGGGGGCACCCATTTGTAACTGAAAGTAAAGTCCCGCGGAGGTTGAACAAAGTTTCGGGTTTCACCCCATGGTGATCAAGCGGCGCGCAGACCAACGATGCGTTCTGTGAGACTAACAAGATCACAGACAAACAATAACAAACCCAACATCGATGAAAACCAAATCCATCTCATTGCTATCAACCATCACGCTCGCCTTCTGCGGCATATCACTGCTCATCCCTCACGGAATGGCGGCAGACAAGAACAGCAAGCTGACTCCTGCCGACGAAAAATTCGTCAAACATGAAGCTGCTGCTGGCATGGGCATCGCAAAGATCGCCGATCTCGCTACGAAAAAGTCCTCAAACACCGAGGTCAAAGCATTCGCCGAAATGCTCGCCACAGACCACGCCAAGGCCAATCTTGAGCTAAAGGAACTGGCAGCCAGCAAAGGCGTGGAGCCTTCAACAGTGATCGCCCCGGCCCATGCTGAAACCTATCAGAAGCTGGAGAAGGCAAGTGGAGTGGAGTTCGACAAAGAATTCCTCGAAGTCGCAGTGAGCAGTCACAAGAAGTGCGTGAGCAACTTTGAAGAAGCCGCCAAGGACTCCAAAGACAGCGATCTGAAGGAGTGGGCTGAGAAGATGCTACCAGGTCTTAGAACCCATCTCGAGAAGGCAAAGGAACTCGCGTCTAAATAACCCGCCGTAAAACGAGGTTGCGCAGCATGTAGTCTGGGAGACCACAACTGCGCAGCCCACTTCAACCCCCACTTTCATCATGACTATCACAGACCAGACTATCGACACCTGCAACGCCCTGT
>JBEBGU010000230.1:0-6289 GCA_040081325.1 Prosthecobacter sp. | reverse complement strand
AAGGCTCTGGATAGCGTTGGGGTCGAGCATGTTGATGTTCACCATCAGCGTGTCCTCTTTGAGATTCATGATGCGACCCACGACGAGGCTGCCGTTCTTCATCTTGAAGTCCATGCTGCCGTATTGATCGCTGATTTCTTTGCTCGGTTCGATGATGGACTCCAGCAGATCGCGTGGGCCGAATTTGCCACTGACGCTGGTGAGATCGGGACCGACGGCGCCACCTTCAAAATTGAACCGATGGCAACCAAAGCAGCCGATGGCGCCGAAGCTGTTGCGGCCATTTTCAAAGTTGCGCCCGCCTTCGAGTCCGATGTTTAGCAGTCCTTCGAGATCTTTGACGGTCCACTGTTTGACGTAGCCGAGTTGCTTGGCTCCAAAGGATGGTCCTTTGGCTTCGGGCTTGGCATCGAGGATGGGCTTGAGCGCTAACTTATCAGCATCACTTAGACCTGCGAGGCTGTCGCGTTTGATGTCTTCAATGAACATGCCAAAACTGGCACCACCCGTGTAGGTGGCGGCGCGAGTGAACCACTTGAAGAAGTCTTCACGCAGGGGTGGCGTCCAACCAACTTTGGCGAGGCGCAGACTTTTGGCGTAGCCGATTTGCTCTTCCTGTGTGGGTGCGCCGTTCACCAGTGGTACAGCTTTAGCGATGACTCCTTCATCACCGAGATACACAAGCATCTCACAGAGGTCCAGACTGAGGCCGACGTCCTTGTGTGGAAAAAGCGGTGCGAAGCGCGCGATGGTGCTCTTCTTTTGTTCGGGTGTTGGTTCGCCGAGGCGAAGGAACGCGAGTGTGTAGTTCCGCAGAAGAGTCGTCTGACTTAGCAGGTCGAGTCCACTGAACGAAATCTTATCAAGCGCGGCGATGACTGTCTTTTGATCCGCCGCACTGGTGTGACGAATGAGCGCCATGAGTGCCGTCAATGCGGCGCGTGGGTTTGTTTCTGCGAGAGCTTTTTCCTTCCATGTAGCCACAGGCTGATGCTCGATGGCGATGCGTGCTGCATTGCGGATGAGGCGGTCGGAGTGGGCGAGGTTCGGCCAAGCAGTCTCCACGGCAGAGGGATCTTTTGTTCCGTGGAAGGCCTCTAAACTGCGGCGTAGTTCGTGCAGCGTTTTCGCATCGCCTTCGAGCTTCATGGGCTGCGGGGCGGTGGACTCACTACCGATGTAGGTGACGCGATACAGCGCTGACTGTGTCTTGCGGCCACCGATGCTGACATACATGGCTCCGTCCTTCGGATTGATGACGAGATCGGTCAGCGGCAGCGGTTGTGCGCTCATGAATTCCTCAAAGTCAGCGGCATAGCCCGCACCATCAGGGCGGAGATGCACGGCATACATTTTGCCATAGCTCCAGTCGCAGATGAAGTAGGCCTCTTGGTATTTCGCGGGGAACTTTGCCCCATAGCCAAACTGCGTGCCCGTGGGTGAGCCGGGGCCGATGTCCTTAACAGGCGGCACGCTATCCTCCCAGCGTACGGGCCATTTGCCTGAGCCATTACGCCAGCCAAACTCACTGCCACTGAGCACCTGGCAAACACGCGTGGGGCGATACCATGGCAGGCTCATGTCCCACTCCATGTCGGCATCGAAGGTGAAGAGATCGCCCTCATGATTGAAGGCTGCTCCGTATTCATTGCGGAAGCCCGTGGTGATGAGTTCCCAGTCCTTGCCATCGAGGCTGACCTTTGCCACCCAGCCACGCGGAGCCAGCGCGTCCTTCATGAAGCCACGGCCATAGATGCGCGGCAGCAGCAGATCCTCCTGCCACACCGCAGGCACGCGATTCTTTGTGTATTCGGTCAGCGGTGTTTGATTGCCGACGATGACATAAATGCTCTCTCCATCCGGTCCCGGCACGACATAGTGCGGCCCGTGCTCACCCGCCCGCTCGGTGTAGCCGCGCATGAGATCGACCTTGTCAAAAGTGTCGTCTCCATTCGTGTCGCTGACTTTGTACAAGCCACGCCCTTGGAACTCGTCGCCATTCACCTGGAGATAGATGCTGCCTTTGACGAAAGCCATGCCCTGCGCCGCGCCGATGGGCAGGTCGATCTTCTCGATCTTCGTGTCAGCAGCACTGCCAATCGCTGGCGGCGTGATACGATACAATGCGCCGTATTGGTCAGAGGCGATGAGGCGACCTTTGTCATCGAGGCACATGCTTACCCATGAACCTTGATCGCCCTTTGGCACGGTGTAGAGAAGCTCGACTTTGAAGTCTTTCTTGATCTTGATCTGATCGACGGGCGTGGCGGTTTCATCCGCAAAGAGGGACGCAGAGACGAGCAGGACGAGGGGCAATAGTCGGCGGATCATAGTCATAGGTTGGCGTTAGCAGGCGATGGGGTGGCGCAGTACGGCTGCTTGGTCAAATGCCAGATTCATAGCGCAAACCCGCGCTGGAACGTTCGCTAACAGCGCGCATATCTTTTCCTCACCATGTCCGCCGCTACATCCATCCGCTACTTCCGCTACACTGCACTCGCGGAAGCTATTTCCTACCTGCTGCTCCTCGGCGTGGCGATGCCGCTGAAGTATGTCTGGGGCCAGCCACTGGCGGTGAAGATCGTCGGCGGTATTCACGGCGGGTTGTTTGTGATCTTCTGCCTCACGCTCGCCCTCGCGATGCGAGCAGGCCGATGGTCGCTGGTTCGCGCGGCGGGCTTGTTTCTTGCCTCACTCGTGCCGCTGCTGCCGTTCTGGCTGGATGCACGGCTGCGGGCCTGGGAGGCTGATGCAACTCCGCATCAGCTAAGCCCTCAAAACAGAGATGAAACAGGCTCTTGATCGCGTATGTGCAGTCCCACCATGAAGCCTAATCTGCTCCTCGCTTTCCTTGTCACTCTCAGTTCCTCACAGGCTGCGGTTAAGCTGCCGTCCATCTTCACCGATCACATGGTTCTCCAGCGTGACAAAGCGGTGCCGGTTTGGGGCAAGGCAGCGCCGGGTGAGGAAGTCACCGTCGAATTCGCCGGGCAAAAGAAGACCGCAAAGGCGGATGCGGCTGGCAAGTGGATGGTGAAGCTGGATGCCATGCCCGCAAATGCCGAACCGCAAGTGCTGAAAGCAGGCAGCGTGGCCGTGCAGGATGTACTCGTCGGTGAAGTGTGGCTCGCGTCGGGCCAATCAAACATGGAGTGGGAGATGCAGATGAAGCCGGACTCGAAGGCCGACATCCCGAATGCGACGCATCTGAATCTACGACTCATCGAAGTGCCGAAGACCGTGGCGCTCACTCCGCAGGACGATGTGCCTGCCGCGTGGGCACGTAGCTCGCCAGAAAGTGCGGCTTCGTTCTCTGCCATTGGTTATTACTTTGGCCTGAAGTTGCATGAAGAACTGAAGGTGCCTGTCGGCATCGTGCTCAGCGCATGGGGTGGCACACGCATCGAGCCATGGACGAGCATTGAGGGCTTCGACACGGTACCAGAATTGAAAGCCTTCACCGCTGACACTCGCGCCAAAATCCCCGGCAGTGATAGCTACCGCGTTGCGAACGAAAAGCACCTCGCCGCCATCGAGACTTGGAGCAAAGCCGCGCGCGAGGCTTTGACGAAAAAACTGCCCGTCCCTGCCATGCCAGCGCAACCATCCGCACTCACAGCCGGTGCAGGCACACCGACGGCGCTCTACAACGCGATGATCCACCCGCTTGTCCCCTTCGCCATGCGCGGGGCCATCTGGTATCAGGGCGAGTCGAATCACGGCGAAGGCTTTGTCTATACCGACAAGAAGAAAGCCCTGCTCGCCTCTTGGCGCAGTGTCTTCCAGCAGCCGGAGTTGCCCTTCTACTTCGTGCAGATTGCGCCCTACCAATACGGCACAGAGGATGTGGAGATCCTCGCCCAGTTCTGGCAGGCGCAGCGTGAGTGCCTCAAGATTCCGCACACCGGCATGGCTGCCATCTCAGACATCGGCGAGGTGCCGGACATCCATCCGGCGAAGAAAAAGGAAGTCGCCCGCCGCCTCTCACTCTGGGCGCTCGCGAAGACTTATGGCCGCAGCGAGATCGACCCCAGCGGCCCGCTTTATGCCAGCTACGCTGTCGAAGGCGCAGCCATTCGCGTGAAGTTCAATCACGCTGCCAGCGGCCTCGCCGCACGTGATGGCAAGCCGCTCACGCATTTTGAACTCGCCGGACGCGATGGCATCTTCCACGCCGCTGAGGCAAAGATCGATGGTGACAGCGTGCTCATCACTTCGACCCAAGTGCCTGAGCCGCGTCGCGCGCGATTCGCCTGGAGCAAGCTCGCCATAGCCAACCTCATGGACAAAGACGGCCTGCCAGCCACCGCCTTCCACACGCACTGGCCCGTCGATCCCGACCTCGGCGCGAACCTCGCCCGCGACTGCAAATGGCAGAGCA
Source organism: Prosthecobacter sp. (assembly GCA_040081325.1). Lineage (GTDB taxonomy): Bacteria > Verrucomicrobiota > Verrucomicrobiia > Verrucomicrobiales > Verrucomicrobiaceae > Prosthecobacter. The sequence goes on along the minus strand of JBEBGU010000230.1, from coordinate 1,908 downwards.
GCGACCAGAACAACTACGGCTGGGACACCGGCCTCACCGATGGCTCATGGGCCAGCTTCAACCCCAACAGCTACGCCACAGGCAATGCAGACAAGTTCCCAAAACACGTCACCATCGATCTGAAGCAGCCGCGGAAGCTTAATCTCATTCGCCTCGGCACGCCTGAGATCGGCTCCACGAAAACCATCGCCGTCTCGATCAGCCTAGATGGCAAAGACTTCCGCGAAGTCGGCAAGAACGTCTTCACGCTCGCCAAGTCCGAGCGCGCCGCCATCTCCTTCACCGACTCCGAAGCCCGCTACGTACGCCTAACGTATCTCGATCATCACGCGCAGCAGGCTGGCGGTTTCCCCAACAGCTTCGCCTTCACGACCGAAGTGGAGGCCTATCGAGTGAAGTAAATGGCTCGCGTCTTCAACCTCGATGATCGCGCGCGTTTTTTATTTGTGCTGGTAAAGCGTCGTCGCATCCACTGCCGCTAGCTCGATCAGATAGCTGGCAAACTTTTCCGTCAGGCGCTGGAAATACTGCGCGCCTTTGTCTGCCGTGGAGTGCTGTGGGTCGCCAGAGCCAGTGTCGTTCGTGGCTTGTGTCCAGGGGCGCTGTGCCCAGGCCCATTTCTCGCGCAGGGCTTTGAGATTGGGCAGATTGTCAGTGCCTTCGCCCCATTCGCTTTTTGGCAAAACGAGATTGGGATGCAAATGCATGACGAGACTCGTTTCACGCTCATCGGCGTGATCGCCGATAATCGTGAAAATGTCTTTACCGGCATCCATGTGAAACCAGTTCACTAGGCTGAGATGGATGCGTGGATGCTTGGCTTGCAACTCGCGCAGCATTTGGCGGAAGTCATTGCCACCATGTCCGTTGAAGATCACGAATTTCGGCACGCCCACGCCTTCCAGCGATGAGATTATGTCCTCCAGCACGGCCATCTGCGTGCTCGGATTCATATTGATGCAGAAAGGGATGTCGAGCTGACCTGTTTGCACCCCGAAGGGGATGTTTGGTAGGATCGCTACCTTGGCCCCGGCCTCCCACGCGATGCGGCCTGACTCGGCCACCATGGCTTCGTTTTGCAGACTGTCGGTGGCATAGGGCAGGTGCCAGTTATGGGCCTCAGTCGCGCCCCATGGTAGTACCGCGACTTCATAGCGCGTGGCTTTGACATGCTTCCAGTTCGTTTCGGCGATCAGCCAGGGGCGGGGTGCGTTCATGAGGGATGAATACAGCACGCGGCGGCTTCTTTTGCCAAGCCTCATGATTGAATTCCGATAAAAGGGTAGGGGACCACGCCCGATGAACAGGCAATGATGAACACTGCTCGCGCACCTTCATGAAAGTTAGCCGACAGGTCTTCTCCACGTCTGCGTTTTGGACAGATGAACATCTGCCTAATCGCTTGATTTCCGTCATCCTGTCCCGACTATGCCCGCCCTCTAACCATCCCTGCCGCAGAACGACCGATGAAATTTGCCCTATTTGGAGACATCCACGCCAACCTTGAGGCGCTCCAGACCGTGTTGTGGGATGCCCAAGAGCAGGGCTGCTCAAATTACGTCTGTCTGGGTGACATCGTTGGCTATGCCGCTAATCCGTCCGAGTGCCTCGAAACCGTGCGCCAGATGGGCTGCCCCGTCGTCCGTGGTAATCACGATGAAGGTGCTGCTAGCACGAGTAATCTCGAAGAGCTGAACCCTCTGGCTCAGGCCGCCCTGCTCTGGACCCGTGAGCAGCTCAGCGAAGATCAGCGCCAATGGCTGCGTGATTTGAAACTCGTGCGTCAGGTGCGCGACTTCACCGTCGTCCATGCCACGCTCGATTCGCCTGGAAGTTGGGGCTACGTCACGAACCGGTTCGATGCCATGGCCAGCTTCAGCTACCAGTTCACCCAGGTTTGTTTTTATG
>JBEBGU010000973.1:0-1620 GCA_040081325.1 Prosthecobacter sp. | reverse complement strand
TGTTGGCATCGTGGACCGGCTTGCCCTTCACCTGCTGCGTCTTGATCAGATGCTTCCACTGCTGGGTCACGTCGGCGTCTTCGTCAGCGACGAGGTATTCGCTTTCAAGCTTCTCGATCTCCTGAACCAGCAGTTCAGCATCATAAGCGTGCCGGGCCATCATTTGTTTTGACACGACGACGGCAAACTCGCGCAGTACTTGTCGGCTGATCCAAAGCTCGGTGCCTGCCTGTTCCAAGGCCGACAGGCGGCTCACGGCAGCGGCGTGATCTGCCGAGTCGGCATTGCGTGCATGGACGACGACGTTGGTGTCCACGAAGACCGCTTCACCTGCCGTCGTCGCCATAGATGTCCTCCCGGCGGAAGGTTTCACCGCTCAGCGCTCCCAAGTGCAGCGAACCGAAAGTGAGCGGCGCACGCGGCACGCAAGGAAGGAGCTGGTGGTTCACCTGGATGAACACGCTGTACTCACCCTCAGCCAGTTCGGTGGGCAGGCGCACCTCAAGCTCGTGATTCCGAGTGACTTTGGCCTTGGTGTTATAAGTCGGCATGAAGCGATTGTAGTGGCGAGGACGAGCGCCGTCAACGCGCACGGCTCTGGGCTTCCGTATGGCAGGAAAACCTGCTACGTGATAATGGGTCTCTCCCAGTTTTTCAGTTCAAATAGCGGAACTCAGCACTCGCGATGAGCGACTGACAGAAGGCGGATAGAGCAGCCAACTGCGCTTTGTCTTTAGCCTCCTTGGTGCTCTTTCCTTCCGCTGCTTGCTGCGGGAAACGGGACCAGAAACTACGGATCGCCGCCATTTCCGGCTCTGTCGGAGAGCGGGAAAAGGAAAGCTGGTAAGCATAGGTCAGTCGCTCGCTCAGAGTGCCTTCATACTTGGCGATTCGCTGTGCAAAGGCATCTGCCGAGCCGATCGCCTGCTGATTGTTCATCAAGAATAGGCTCTGACTCGGCACGTTCGTCGAGTCACGCTCACCATTCACGAGGCTGGCATCTGGGAAGTCGAAGACGCTCAGCACCTCAGGGATTTGATCGCGCACGATGGGTAGATAGACGCTGCGATAGGTCACGGGCTTTGAGATCACTTCACGATACAGGCTGATCATTCCCTCACGCCCCTCACCCGCACGCGCGACAGGTGATCCATCGATCGGATACAGATTCAATGCACCAGCGACAGCGAGCATTGAGTCACGAATGGCTTCCGCATCCAAGCGGCGTTGACTCATGCGCCAATGCATTTTGTTATCAGGATCGGCGGCATAGTTTTGCGCATCATAGTTGGAACCCATTTGATAAACGCGGCTCAGCATGATCGTGCGGATCAGTTGCTTCACTGACCAGTCTTTCTCCATGAAAGTCAGCGCTAAATGATCCAGCAACTCGGGGTGTGATGGCTTCATGCCCATGACGCCAAAATTATCTGGCGTAGCGACGAGTCCACTGCCCATGAGCTTGAGCCAAATACGATTCACCATCACACGCGCAGTCAGCGGATTGTCCTTGGATGCGATGAAGTAAGCCAAATCAAGACGGCCACTGCCTTCGCTAATGTTCCGCGGTTCATCTTTAGCGCAGAGCACCTCGACAAGGCCGCGTGGCACAATGTCACC
>JBEBGU010000229.1:0-6301 GCA_040081325.1 Prosthecobacter sp. | reverse complement strand
CCACGGCTGTTTGGGTCGCTGCACCACCTGTCAGGATGTTTGTCACGGTGCCTGGCACCGAGCTTGCCGAGATCGTCACCACTGCGGCTTTAGCACTGCCCGTGTAGGTTTGTGGTGAGTTGCTCACGGCCAGCGCTGCTGTCGGTGTTGCCTTGCCAATCGTGAACGCTGTTGCACTCGATGACGCTGCTAAGTAGTTCTCATCAGCCGCCACGCTTGCCGTCACTGTGTAACTCCCCGCGTTGCTCGGTTGAGTCGAAGACGCTGGGTAGCTCGTGCCACTCACTCCCTCATAACTGTAGCTCACCGCCCCAGTTGAGCTGGTTACGCTGGCGGTGTTCGGTCCCTGGCCTAAACCCGTGTAGGTGTAGCTGCCGATAATTGGCGTCACCGTCGAAGAGGCCTTGTCGATGGTGAAGTTATCTACGGGGAGCGAAGTGAGCGTTTGATAATTAAGCGTGTCAGTCGGCACAAAGTCTGCCGTCACGGCATAGGTGCCCACGGCTGTTTGGGTCGCTGCACCACCTGTCAGGATGTTTGTCACGGTGCCTGGCACCGAGCTTGCCGAGATCGTCACCACTGCGGCTTTAGCACTGCTCGTGTAGGTTTGTGGTGAGTTGCTCACGGCCAGCGCTGCTGTCGGTGTTGCCTTGCCAATCGTGAACGCTGTTGCACTCGATGACGCTGCTAAGTAGTTCTCATCAGCTGCCACGCTTGCCGTCACTGTGTAGCTCCCCGCGTTGCTCGGTTGAGTCGAACACGCTGGGTAGCTCGTGCCACTCACTCCCTCATAACTGTAGCTCACCGCCCCAGTTGAGCCGGTCACGCTGGCGGTGTTCGGTCCTTGCGGAGCTGCGTTATAGGTGAACACGGTGGTTCCCGTAACAGTAACCGTCGAAGGCACTGCGGTTGAGACCGATGGTGAGCCATAAATTCCCAACTCGAGATATGAAGTCTTTTCAGCATTTTCGTTGTTGTAAAATGTGAACTTTAACGCCGTGACTCCTGTGAGGCCGGTATCACTGATTGTGACAGCCTGATGCCCGAGGCCGAGTGGGTAAGGTTGGTTGACTGTCGCACCAATTTGGCCGGGCAGAGTCTGCCACGTTGTGTTTGATATCGTTTTATATGCGACACTATACTTCTGGCCTGTCTGATAGGCAAAACCACCCGACCATGAAACGATAGAGCCAATGTCATAGCCATTATTAGGGGTTCCTGTGGGCACGAACAAGAATTCCACTGTTCCCCCATTATTCGATGAGAACCACATGTCGAGCCACTGGCGTGACCCGTTAAACAAAACCTCCAATCGCTCGGCATCTAAACCTGTGCCAATTTGCGTCGCAGTTCCCAAAACATTGCCAGGTCCGTGAATCATCGTTGGGGTTAAAACATCTCCCTCCAGCAAATACTGCTGCGTACTCCAATCTGCCACATTCAAAGTTGTGATTGAGATTACAGGCTTCACCTCAATCGTAGTTGTTTTAGCATTCGGAATAAAATAGTTTGCCAAGTCACTTGGAGTGAACTGCACGCTCAAAGTATGATTTCCCAAGCTATTTAGTACTGTCCCGTTTGGCGGTGTGTAAACAAAGTCACCTGGAACACCGCTGCTCGTGGCATTCAACTGAGTGCCGCTCAGGGATGAGCCAACAGTGATGAAGTTCGGCTTGGCCCACATAATTAGTGGTGTCGCCTTGCTTATAGAGAAGGCTGTCACACTTGATGAACCCGTTAAGTAATTCGGATCTGCAGTCACTGTTGCTGTAACAGTGTAATTCCCAGCGTTGATCGGCGGGGTCGAAGAAACGGTATAATTAGTGCCGCTAACACCCTGGTAGCTATAAGTCACTGCCCCTGTTGATCCTCCCGTATCAATGCTGTTGGGACCTTGGGCAGAGCCGTTGTAGGTGAAGACAGTGGGGCCAGTTATAGTCACGACGGGAATCGCAGGACTGATCATCTGGATTGTCGAACTGGCTGTTGTGCTGCCAGAAAAACCCAAGGCACCAATGTAAACAGCAGTAATGGCATGGCTACCCGCAGAGAGTGCACTGGTTGTATATCGTCCTTGCCCATTAATGATTGGTACTGGGCTACCGATTGTGACGCCATTATCGTAGAATTGAACAGTGCCCGCCGCCGGCTTAGGCTCGACATTAGCTGTGAACGTCACCAGTTCACCGTAGATAGATGGAGTGAGGGTTGCTAGATTGATTGTAGTCGAAACATCCAAACGCACGTTATCAAAATCCAGGTAGGTGCCAGAACCATTTGTCTTGCGGATACGGACTGCCAACGCTTGACCTGGACTCACTACCTCTGGGGTAGTGATATTCACCGATACGTCAGTGAAAGTGTTAGCCGCGTTGCCTCCGTTAAGCAGATCGAGGTCTGCACGGCTCACGTTTCGACTTGCTATGGGGATACCGTTGGCAAGAATTTCAATGGACGCATTACCAAAGATGTTATCATTGCCGCGCACTCCTATGGCCACTGTTAGAGTGTAAGATACAGCAGGCTCTAAATTGGCCCGCCTTGTTTGAAGGAAACCCGAACCGGCCGAGGAGTTTGAAAGGTATGCAACGTGGCGACCGGCCATCGCAGGCAATACCCCCCCACTGGTCCCGCCGTCAGAGGATCCAATGTAAGATGCATTGCTGGGGTTATAATAGCCACAGTCGCCATCAGCTACGGCCTCTTCAGAAGCGTTCAGTACTCGCCACCCAACAACAGATGGTGAGCTGAATGAAGAAGTATTTATAGAGGCACTAGCGCCATCAGCTATGCTCAGATTGCTCTCAAAGTTACCGTTTTTAGGTGCCAAGTCAGGCGCTCCGCCAAGTACTGCTGCCCACTGGGCTGCATGATCAGCAAATCCAGCGGAATTGCAATGAACTAGATCTTCCGTAAGCTTGTCCTCCAAATGGAAATCATCTGTGACTGGGCCCGGAAAAACAAGCGCATCGGCGAAAATCACCCGTCTCTGTCCTGCTACTACTCTTTCTTCTTGTATTAGAGACGCAAAGGGGAAGTTACTCGCCTCAGCAACGTACCAAGGAATGCTCCAACCGGCGTCCACGCGGCTTTGGCTGATAATGGAATTGAGTCTTGTCTGGTACAGCGTGGTGCTAGTGCTCTCAAGAGAGTCGTTTTCTCCTTGGTGCCAAAGAAAGGCCCGAAAGCCGTTGAGAGGAAATGCCTGTACTGTCGTGGTAATGTGCGTGGAGTAGTAGGTGCCTGAACCAGGCACCCAATTGACGACTTGGCTACTACCCTCTCCCATACATGCGAACGCCACTGGCACATTGTCGCGAGATATTAGCAAATCGCCCAATCTCGACCATACAGAACCACCAGCTCCACCTCCTCCTGGCATCGGGTCAGCAGCCTTGGACCAATTGCTGTTAGTATAATTATAAGCACTGATGCGGTCGTCGAATATTGTCCCATAGGGCGCCCCAAAATTCGCGGAGTTCGATTGGCCAGCGGTTAAGTAGATGTCACCCACTCCGACACGCTGAACAATGAAAACTGGCCCTGGTATCCCTGCGGTGATGGAACGTACCTCAATTTGATACCAGCCTCCGGCAACCACAGGTCCTAGAGAGCCACTGAAAGTTCCACCAAGTGGTGAGGATGTGATAGTCGTCCAAGAGGTGTTATTACCACTGTTGCCCACTCCAGCCATAACTACTGCTCGAGCCTCTATTTGTGTAGGCGCACCACTATAAGTGCCCTGAATTGGAATACTGCTACTATTGACAACGCTACGCTGTAACACTTGACGCACGACAGGAGAGGTGACCTCAATCAAAGATCCTTGACTAAAGCTTCTGCTATCAATGGCTTGCGCAAAGACTATGCAAAGAAGTATGCGGTTTAATGGGCTTTGTTGAAGCATGGAATTAGAAATCAATCGAGGTAACGGTGGCCATCCCTGTGCCATCGAGAATTGAAAGATTTATGCTCAAATAGAATGAAATTGCTCAAAAATAGCTGCGACATGAAGCCCGAAATAGCAAAAGGACAATACCAAAGAAAACGAGCAATACCAAAGAAACCACTTTTGAAAAATGAATATTGGCAAATAGAAAAAACATACCACCTGCCGAAATATGCCGCAGGCATAGCAGTTTACTTGCCTTAGTGCGAGGCGATTTTTGTCTTGCGTTCGTTGGCGGCGCAGCAGGCTGTGCATGCTTTAGTGCTGAGCGCGCTTACCTGCATTCTCGACGGTCGGCTTAAGCTTTGACGGAACGAATGCACATTTTAGTTTAGGCACTCCACAGGACTATGCAGGAGCCACGGGCGAACATGGTGCTCAAAGTGAAGTGACGCTGGCGCAGCTTACCAGCTTAATTAGCGGCCCCAGCTGCAACAGCAACGCAGTGGCGACCCTGGGGATCCTGGTGAGTGGTACGTAAGCACCTCAGTCGGACTGATGTAGAAGCGCTTGCTTGCGATTCGTTTCAACGGAGGCATAGGGTATGCCCCACAAGCTGTAAGGAGAACATCGCCCACTGGCGCAACCTGCCGCTGGAGGAGCGGATTCTCGCGGGACTCGCCCGCAATCGGTCCCCCGCTTTATTGAAACCATTTAATGTGTGTCCTGAGCTACTCGGAGCTGGCCCTACCTCTGGCGAATCGTGTGGCACCGGTGTAGTGGAACCGTCGCGGAGGGTGACGTGCCTAATCGGGTAATCTTGGCGGGGCTATAAGAGATGGCCGACGGGCGGCGTACTTTGGGGGCGCGCTATGAATAATCCTACCCCACTTCTCCTCCTCGGCCTGACGGTCGGTCTGACTCTGTTTGGTCTGCCGTTCCCGGTCTCCAGCTCCGGCCAGGTGAAGCCGGTTGCGCGGCGTGTTTTTAAAGCGGGTGCTGCGACGAGTAACATCACGCCGCCGCTGGGGATGGAGATCGTGGGCAATTTTGCCCCGAGGCCGATCGCGAGTCATGTGCATGATGAGCTGCATGTGCGCTGTCTGGCTCTGGACGATGGTGAGACGAGGCTGGTCTTTGCCGTGGCGGACACGATTTCACTCGGTCGGGATGTGTGGGATGAGGCGAAGCTGAAGATCGAGGCTGCTACGCGCATTCCTGTGGCGAATCTGATGTTCTCTGGCACGCACACGCATTCGAGTGTCTCGGCGATCACGAATCAAGATCCGTCACTAAACTACCGGCAGTTCATCATCTCTCGTGTGGTGGATGGGGTGCGCCGTGCGGTGAATAACCTGGAGCCTGCCCGCATCGCCTGGGGAACGGGCAAGCTGCCGCAGCATGTCTTCAACCGCCGCTGGCTGCTGAAGGAGGGTGTGACGAATCCGAACCCGTTCGGGGGCTTGGATCGTGCGGTGATGAATCCGAGTTCTCTCCTGCGCGCACGTTTGGCTGGGCCTGCTGGACCGACGAATCCGGAGGTGTACTGCCTCTCTGTGCAGGCGCTGGATGGCCGCCAGATCGCGCTGATGGCGAACTACTGGCTGCACTACGTCGGTGGGGTGAACAAGGAGGATCTGTCGGCGGATTACTTTGGTGAGTTTTGCCGGCGTGTGGGCCAGTTGCTCGGCACGGAGCAGCAGGAGCCGCCCTTTGTCGGTCTTTTGGCAAATGGTCCGTGCGGGGACGTGAATAACAATGACTACAGTGGTAAAACGCCAGCGGTGAAACGTGCGCCATATGAGAAGATCAAGCTGGTGGCGAATGATCTGGCGCAGGAGGTGCTGAAGGTGCAGCAGACGCTGAAACATCAAGACTGGGTGCCGCTGAAGGCGACTGCGGATGAACTCGAACTGGCGGTGCGCCGTCCGACGCCGGAGATGGTGAGCTGGGCGGAGGGTGTGCTGGCCAAGCCAAAAGACTCACAAGAGACGCACCGTCTGGAGAAGCCCTATGCCGAGCGCACGATCGCCGCGCGTGATGCCAAGCCGGACACGATCAAGGCGGTGACGCAGGCTTTCCGCATCGGTGAGCTTGGTATCGCGGCCATTCCGTTTGAGGTCTTCACTGAGATCGGTCTGGAGATCAAAGCGCGCAGCCCTTTTGCCAACACGTTTACTATTGAGCTGGCGAATGGCTCCTATGGCTATCTGCCGACTCCGGCGCAGCATGATGTGGGCGGCTATGAAACTTGGCTCGGCACTAACCGAGTGGAGCGTGAGGCCTCTGACAAGATCCTGGCCAAGACGCTGGAGCTGCTGAAGCGCGTGCGCTGAGGCAGGGGGCTAACGAACAGGGTTATCAACTCGCGCGGCTGCGATCCAGATCAAGAACCCTGCTTCGGCGTGGGAC
>JBEBGU010000228.1:0-6304 GCA_040081325.1 Prosthecobacter sp. | reverse complement strand
ATCGGCTTGTCGATGAAGATGGGCAGTCCTGCCTCAATGAACGGCCGAGCCCGACGGACATGATCGTTACCGTCATCGGTGGCGATCACGACCGCATCGACTTGGCCGATGACGTCTTCAGGCTGGCTGACGACATGCTCGATCAAACTTGCCGCCGCCACTTTTGGCGCATCCGCAGGTTCATCCGTCCAGATATAAGTCACTCGCGCCCCCGGGATCCGGATGGATGCGAGGGGCTGCTTGCTCATGTAGGCGATGATTCCTGCATACGGACACTTCGCCATCTCGGCCGGATTGTAGCCGTTCACGATGCCGCTCCATGAGTATGGATGACCGTTGCCTTCGATCATGCCGAGCATGGCTAGGCGGAGGTCCTGACCACTTGAGTTCATGGCAGATTAATGGGCAGGCCGGTGGCGGCAGATTCGAGGGCGGCACGGTTGAAGCGCAGCGTCTGCACGGCCTCGTCAAAGGTGCAGAGCGCGTTGGGAAGGCCTGCCATGCCGTCGAGGAATGCGTTGGCCTGGGCGAGAAACAAATCATCGCGCTCCAGCGCTGCGGTGGTCTGCCAGGTCCAGTCTTTGTCGCCGAGCTTCATGCTGCCCCAGCGTTGGGTGTGCGATTCGATTTTCAGGCTGCCGCGTTCACAGTGGATTTCCATGATGGCTTCATCGGCCGCCTGAAATTGCGTCATGGCATAACTGGCCAGGACTCGGCCATGGCGTGCCGTGATGTTCACGGTGTCCTCCACTGTCACGCCTTCGAGCTGCTGATGGGCGGCATCGCAAAATACACGTGTCATCGGACCGATGAGCCATTCCATGGCGTTCACCAAGTGAGTGAGCGCGTCCTGAATGGCGCCGCCGCCGGTTTCATGGCGGGTATAGTAAATCTCGCGATACGCAGGGCGGAAGGTCGGGAAATGCTGGCCTGCGACGACACTGGCATGCAGTGGCTGGCCGAAGTCACCCCGGTGCAAAACCTCCCGTGCCGCCGCAACCCACGGAAAGCAGTGGAAGACATAGGCGACGGCTGCAAAGCGTCCGTTGGTGGCAATTGCCGCCCGAGTTTCTTCGATCTCATCGAGTGTAACAGCGAGGGGTTTTTCGATGAGCAGTGCCGCACCATGTGCTGCTCCTTCTCGTGCGATGGTGAGATGCGTGTGGGCGGGCGTGCAAATGACGAACGCGTCGAAGCGCCGGCCATCAAGCGCCTCCTTGAGGCTGGCGAAACCGGGTGCGTTGTAACGCTGGCAAACTTCGGCCAGCAACTTTGCATTGGCATCACAGACGCTGACCGCGCAGCGGCCGGTCTTCTGAAAGCAGCGCAGATGGCGCTCGCCAATGCTGCCGCAGCCGATAATGAGGATGGAATTCATGATTTTGGAGTAAACGCAGCCAAAACCAGCGTTCCAAGATGATTCATCTGGTCTGGTGTCAGAACCAAAATGCAAGGTCACTCCGCTCCGCCCGGTGCGATTCGCATTTTTTGAAACGGGACGCTTTCGCAAACGGCGAGGATGATGTCCTGGAAGCGATTGCCGGAAGCCTTCGCTTTGCGCAGGATTTCCTGAACAGTGGGTTTGTCAGTGTATTCGATGCCGCGGCCCAAGGCGTAGGTGAGGAGGTTTTCGACGAGGTTTTTGACGAACTGATCGCTCATGTCACGCACGAGGATGGCGCGCAGATCCGCAAGATTCTGGAAGGTCTGGCCGCGCACGAGGCTGCCGGAGGCGTCGATGGGCTGGTTCTTCTCTTGATCACGCCAGCGGCCGATGGCATCGAAATTTTCAAACGCGAAGCCCATGGGGTCAAGGAAGGCATGGCAGCCAGCGCAGGAGGCATTGTTGCGATGTTCGGCGAACTGCTGGCGCAGCGTGAGCTTCGAGGATCTCGCCTTCTTTTCATCCAACGGTGGCACACCGCCCGGAGCGGGCGGAGGCGGGGTGCCGAGGATGTTTTCGAGCAGGTACTTGCCGCGCTTTACGGGTGAGGTGCGGGTCGGGGTGGAGGTGAGCGTGAGGATGCTGCCCTGCGTGAGGATGCCGCCGCGTGGGGTGCCTTGCAGGGAGACTTTTTGGAACTTATCACCTTTCACTTGTGGCAGGCCATAGTACTTGGCGAGCTTCTCATTCACAAAGGTGTAGTCGGCGTTGAGGAAGTCGATGATGGAGCGGTTCTCACGCAGGATGTGGTCAAAGAAGGACTGGCTTTCTCTCTTCATCGCGTTGGCGACGCTGCCTTTGAATTCAGGGAAGCGGCGGGTGTCTGGCTCAACGATGTCCATGTCTCGCAATTGCAGCCACTGACCGGCAAAGTTTTCTGTGAGCGACCAGGCGCGATAATCACCGATCATGCGCTTCACTTCTGTGGCGAGGTTTTGCCGAAGCTCGGACTTAGCCGCGAGTTGCAGCAGGCGGTCATCTGGTGGTGCGGACCAAAGGAAATAGGAGAGGCGATTGGCGAGGCTGTAGTCATCGATCTCGGTGATGCCATCAGCAGATGCGAGGGTGGACTGAGTGCTGCGAAAGAGGAACGAGGGAGAGGCGAGCATGCCCTCTAAAGTGTAGCTCAGAGCGCCGAGTGGCGACTCGCCTTCCTTCATCGCGAGCGTGGCAAAAGCTTGCCACTTGGTTTTTTCCACATCACGCATTGAGCGGCGAAAAAGTCGTACGCCCATCTTTTCGACGAGCATGGGAAGATCGGCGGCTTGGACGCCTGAGCCTTTACCGAGCGGGCCTTCGAGCTTCACCTGATGCAGCCAGAAGTTACGGTCCTGTTTGGTGGCTGGATCATAAAAGTCATTCAAGAACCAGACCTGCAATTCATGCTTCCCAGCAGGTAGATCGGCTTCGACATGGAACTCCTGAACGGACTGATTTTTCGCGGTGACGGAGAATGCTCCAATGGTTTTCCCTGCGATGCGAAGCTCGGTCTTGGCGGGTTCGTCACCAGCCTGCTGGGCACCGGCTTTGAGTGTGAATTTGTATTTGCCTGGTTCAGCGAGTTCGATCGCGTGTTTCACATAACCACTGCTGGCTAGCTCGATGGTACCCGTGTCGATGGAGGCATCTCCCTCACCTTTTTCAAAGTGCTCGCCGGAGAGTTGCAATGTCGGCAGGCCTACGGGCTTGTCGCCGATGAGCCAGCGCAGGAACTTGCTGCCGCGTGGCGCGAGCAGGCCGTAGGGGCCCTGGATTTCGATCTTGTCGAGCGCGACATTTCGGTCGCGCATGTTGGGATCTGGATTCATCGGGTCGGCATGATCGTTGAGAAACGCGACGGAGATTTTTGAGTCACCCGCATTAAGTTGCACGCTTTGGGTGATTTTTTGCCAGGGGCCGCGGTCATCCTTCCAGCGCGTGCGGACGTCATAGGTGGACACGTCTTTGCCATTGATGCGCAAGGCGATCTTGGCGGGTTCGTCACCGGACTCGGTCGCTGCGACATGGAGAGTCACGGCGTAAGTCCCACTGGCAGGTGCGGTGAATTTTCCTGCTGCCTCGGCTTCACTATGAAACCAGCGCACGCCTTCCCACTCTTTGGTTTCGCCTTTCTGATTCCAGAGCTTGGTCGCGCCAATCTCGATGTCAGCGTGCTCGGGTATGGAGATGTCCATCGCATCATCCGCCACTTGGCGGGCAGCGCGTAGGTACTTTTCCATCAGCATGGGAGAGAGGCTGAGCACGTCGCCGATGTTATCGAATCCGTAGCCCGTGTCATCAGGCGGGAACTCTTTGGCTGGCTGGGTGTCCACATAGAGCAGGTCGCGTACGGTGTTGTTGTATTCGGTGCGGTTAAGCCGCCGCGCGGTGACGTGGCCGGGGTCAGGTTTGGTGGGATCAAACCAGAAGATGGAGTCATCGATCCAAGCCACGATGTCGTCCCGCTGCTGCAAAGTTGGTTTTTCCTTTTTCTTCTCCGGCGGCATCACATGGGTGACCATCTGCTGGCGCACATGATCCCAGAGCACGAAGTCGGCACGCAGCGCCGCGTAATCTTTGTGCTCGTCAAAAGCGAAGTCGCCTTTGTCGGTGCCGTCGGAATGGCAGTCGTAGCAAAACTGTTCGAGCAGTGGCTTGATTTTTTGATCAAAAGCGGCCTGACCACGAGTGGCCAAAGCATCAGCCGCAGGGGCTGCCATCGCGGGTAGGCAGAGAAGGAAAAGGAAACGCAGGGGGGGCATGTTCAGGAGACTATACGAATGAAAGCACGGCTAGATTTCCTTGCGTTGATTTTGTGGGACTCACACAAACTTTAAGCGGTGGTTTCAGCGGCTGGAGTAAAGCGATAGACAAAAGGCAGGGGGCGCGTTAAAACGGCCTACCATGAAAACCATTCGCACACTCGCTCTCCTTGCCGCTTTCTCCCTGCCAGCTTTGGCGGAAGACGTTACTATTTTTAACGGCACCGACCTCACGGGTTGGGAAGGCAACAAGGATCTATGGAGCGTGCAGGATGGCACGATCACTGGCATCACCCCGCCTGACCCGGCTGATCCGAAGAAGGGTATCATCAAGCACAACACCTTCCTCGTCTGGAAAGGCGGCACGGTGGGTGACTTCGAGCTGAGCTTCCAATACCGCATCGAGAAGGGGAACTCCGGCGTGCAGTATCGCAGCAAAGAACTGGCTCCGGGTGACTTCGGTCCGATCATCAGTGGTTATCAGGCTGACTTTGAAGCTGGCACCACTTATAGCGGCATTCTCTATGAAGAGCGTGGTCGTGGCATCTTAGCAAAGCGCGGTGAAAAGACGGTGATCAAAGCGGGTGCGGATGCCAAAAAGCCCGTTGTCGAGCAGGCAGGCACCGTCGGTGATAGCGCGGCCATCCAGGCAAGCATCAAGAGCGAAGACTGGAACGAATATAAAATCATCGCCAAAGGCAATCATGTGCAGCATTTCATCAACGGCATGCAGACGATCGACGTGACCGATGAAGACGCTGCGAATGCGCCGAAGGAAGGACTGCTTGCCCTCCAGATCCATGCGGGTCCGCCGATGAAGGTGCAGTTCAAGAGCTTCAAATTCACCCCTCTGAAATAAGTTCGGCACGGCAACTGCTGCTCCCTTTTTCCTATGCGATCCTCTGCCAAAGTTTATCCCGGCCTTCTCCTCATCCTTGCCCTTTGGCTCGGCGGTGCGGCGCTCGCTAGCGCCCAGCAGACCGAGTACATCATCTGCTCCGGCGGCCCAGCCTTGCGCCAGTGGGAGGATCTGCGCCAGACCGGTCAGCAGCATGACCGCTGGTGGGGGAACTTTGTCCGCACAGCACGTGTGCGGATGCAGGAGATTCAGAAAACCGCACCGCAGGGCACCACGGTTACGTGGCTCGTTTATCGTGACGCCTACCTACGCCGCGCTGCTGCCGACCATGATCCGCTGACCGCGCATGTCGAATCCGTGCGTGACACCTACAAGATCAATCTCGTCTGGTTCCGCACGGGGGATGACGTGATCCGCTACATCAATGAAGGAGGCGGAGGCATCTCCCGCCGCAGCTCCAAGGTCTCTGGCTTTGAGTACTTCGGCCACTCGAATAAGAACTGCTTTCTCTTCGACTATAGTTCAGAGATCTATGCCAGTTCCATCGCATGGTTGCATGAGGCAGACTTAGGGCGCCTAAATCGCAGTGCTTTTGCTCGCAATGCCTACTGTCAGAGCTGGGGCTGCCACACCGCTGAGAGCATGAGTAAGGCCTGGAAAAGCGCCACTGGAGTCCCCATGGTAGGAGCCTTTGGCAAGACAGACTATTCCTTCATGCACCTGCGTGGCTGGAAGGTCGCGCTCGCGGCAGGGGCACGCTGGTCTCGATAATCTGGTCCAGTTTGAGCCTTCCGCCCTTTTGGCAGTCTGATACCAGCCTCATCAAACGTAACACTACCCGTATGACACGCCTGCATCTCATCCTTTCAGCCCTTCTCCTTCTTTGTGTCATGCCATCTGCCACCGCGCAGAGCGCTTCCGGCTTCAAGGTCGCCGATCTCGAAACCTGGGCGAAGAAGGGCGATGCCGATGCGCAGTTCGAGTACGGCCTGCGACTGCTCACAGGTGAGGACATCAAGAAAGACGAAAAGGCCGGCGTCGCCTGGATGGAGAAAGCCGCTAACCAAAAACATCTGCGTGCTCAGTTTGTCATGGGTTCCCTCTACGAAGACGGAGCAGGCGTGAAAAAAGACGAAGCCAAAGCCGTCGAATGGTATCGTAAATCCGCAGAGAATGGCTTTGCCCCTGCGCAGTTCGCCATCGCCATGGCCTTCGATCTCGGGCGCGGCATCAAGCAAGACCCAGTCAAAGCTACCGAAT
>JBEBGU010000227.1:0-6312 GCA_040081325.1 Prosthecobacter sp. | reverse complement strand
CCGCACACTCCGTGTGCGGCTCAGAATTCTGGAAACCGCACACGGAATGTGCGGACCTCCTTTCGGAGCCGATGAGCTGGGGATTCGAGGGCGGAGGGGAGGATAGGCGTCTCTGCGTTCGTTGTTCACGCTTCAGCGTGTTCTTGAGAGTCAAAGAAACACGCTAAAGCGTGAACAACTTACTCAGCGAGCTCGCCGCAGACCCAAAAAACAGCCAGCAGACCCAACGAAACCGACCGGATGATCGTGATTTCCTGTCGGGTGTGCGCGACAAGTCATCGGGTGTGCGTGATTTCCTGTCGGGTGTGTGCGACAAGTCATCGGGTGTGCGCGATTTCCTGTCGGGTGTGTGCGACAAGTCATCGGGTGTGCGTGATTTCCAGTCGGGTGTGTGCGACAAGTCATCGGGTGTGCGTGATTTCCAGTCGGGTGTGCGCGACAAGTCATCGGGTGTGCGCGATTTCCTGTCGGGTGTGCGTGATTTCCAGTCAGGTGATCGTGTCTTTGCCCGACCCGAGTGACACACTTTCATCATTCGTCATTCGTCATTCGACATTCGACATTCGACATTCGTCATTCCTTGCTATTGCTCGTAAGAACCGCTTTCATGGCGGCAGTTCGGTAAGAAATCACCCGCAAGGCCCGAAAATTAGCCCGCCAATGCCCCCGTCCAAGATCACCTACGACCTGCCATCTGACGCCCCGCCTTCGGTCCTTCGCGAGGACGGCATCGAATCCGGATTCATCGGCAAGCTCCAGGGGCTGAAATACGACTACCGTCCAGACATCACCAATCGCGCCACGCTGGAGAAGAACTTCCGCGAGAAGTTCGAGGCCCTGAACCGCGTCCGCCTCACCGATGCGGAGTTCGCCCGCCTGCTGGATGAAATCGTCACCCCGGATGTCTTCACCGCCTCGAAGACTCTCCGGGCAATGAACAGCTTCACCCGTGATGACGGCACGCCGTTGAACTACACCCTCGTCAACATCAAGGACTGGTGCAAAAACACCTTCGAGGTCATCAATCAGCTCCGCATCAACACGGACAACAGCCACCACCGTTACGACGTCATCCTGCTCATCAATGGCGTGCCCTGCGTGCAGATCGAGTTGAAGACCCTCGGCGTGAATCCACGCCGGGCCATGGAGCAGATCGTCGAATACAAGAACGACCTCGGCAACGGCTACACCAAGACGCTGCTCTGCTTCATGCAGATCTTCATCGTCAGCAATCGCGACCGCACCTACTACTTCGCGAACAACAACGCCCGCCACTTCGCCTTCAATGCCGACGAGCGCTTCCTGCCCATCTATGAGTTCGCGGACGAGGACAATACCAAGATCACCCACCTCGATCCCTTTGCCGAACGCTTCCTGAAGAAGTGCGACCTCGGCCGGACCATCAGCCGCTACATGGTGCTGCTCGCTGGCGAGCAGAAGCTCATGATCATGCGGCCCTATCAGGTCTATGCCGTGCAGCACATGGTGAAGTGCATCGACGACGACGACGGTAATGGCTTCGTCTGGCACACCACCGGTAGCGGCAAGACGCTCACCTCCTTCAAGGCCTCCACACTGCTCAAGGAAAACGAACACATCCACAAATGCGTCTTCGTGGTGGACCGCAAGGACCTCGACCGTCAGACGCGGGAAGAGTTCAACAAGTTCCAGGAAGGTTGCGTCGAGGAAAACACCAACACCGCCGCGCTTGTTCGCCGTCTGCTTTCCGAGGACTACGCGGACAAGGTCATCGTCACCACCATTCAGAAGCTCGGCCTCGCGCTGGATGAAACCAGCAAGCGCAACAAGCAGCGGAAAAAGAACGACCAGCCCACCTACAAGGAGATGCTGGCCCCACTGAGTGACAGACGCATCGTCTTCATCTTCGACGAGTGCCACCGCTCCCAGTTCGGCGAGAATCACAAGGCCATTAAAGAGTTCTTCCCGAAGGCCCAGCTCTTCGGCTTCACCGGCACGCCTATCTTTGAGGCCAATGCTTCCCTCCAGAAGATCACGGACGAGCAGGCCTCCATGCGCACCACGGCGGACCTCTTCCAGAAGCAGCTTCACGCCTACACCATCACCCACGCCATCGAGGACGGGAACGTCCTGCGCTTCCACATTGATTACTTCAAGCCCGAGGGCAAAAACCCGCCGAAGTCCGGCGAGGCCATCGCGAAGAAGGCCGTTATCGACGCCATCCTCTCCAAGCACGATGCCGCCACCGGCGGACGCCGCTTCAATGCCATCCTCGCCACCGCGTCTATCAATGACGCCATCGAATACCACGCGCTGTTTGCCGCGATGCAAAAGGACAAGGCGGAGGCAGATCCCGAGTTCAAGCCGCTGAACATCGCCTGCGTCTTCTCCCCGCCAGCCGAGGGCGATCCCGATGTGAAGCAGATCCAGGAAGACCTGCCGCAGGAGCAGGAGGACAATCAGGTCGATCCCGAGGGCAAGAAGACTGCGCTCAAGGCCATCCTCGCCGATTACAATGCCCGCTACGGCACCAACCACCGCCTCAGCGAGTTCGATCTCTACTACCAGGATGTGCAAAAGCGCATCAAAGACCAGCAGTGGCCGAATGCCGACTACCCCGCCGCGCAGAAGATCGACATCACCATCGTCGTGGACATGCTGCTCACAGGCTTCGATTCCAAGTTCCTGAACACGCTCTACGTGGACAAGAACCTCAAGCACCACGGCCTCATCCAGGCCTTCTCCCGCACCAACCGCGTGCTCAACGGCACTAAGCCGTATGGCAACATCCTCGACTTCCGCCAGCAGCAGGACGCCGTGGACACCGCCATCGCCCTCTTCTCCGGGGAAAAAACCGGCGAGCAGGCGCGGGAAATCTGGCTCGTGGACAAGGCCCCCGTGGTCATCCAGAAGCTGGAGACCGCCGTGCAAAAGCTCGACAGCTTCATGAAGTCCCAGGGCCTCGACTGCACGCCCTCCGCCGTGGCCAATTTGAAGGGCGATGCCGCCAAGGCCGCCTTCATCGAGCGCTTCAAGGAAGTGCAGCGCCTCAAGACCCA
This sequence comes from Prosthecobacter sp., assembly GCA_040081325.1. Taxonomy (GTDB): domain Bacteria; phylum Verrucomicrobiota; class Verrucomicrobiia; order Verrucomicrobiales; family Verrucomicrobiaceae; genus Prosthecobacter. Next base: position 3,274 of record JBEBGU010000227.1, on the reverse strand, counting down.
GCTCGACCAATACACCGACCTCACCGAGGAGAACAAAGCCACCATCCAGGAGGTGCTGCCGGAGGAACACCTGCGCGGGTTCAAGGGGCAGTATCTGGAAACCGCCCGAAAGCTCAAGGAGCACCAGGACAAGACCACCGGCAAAGACAACTCTACCGGCGACCCCGTGGACCAGCTCGACTTCGAGTTCGTCCTCTTCGCCTCCGCCGTCATTGATTACGACTACATCATGGGCCTCATCGCCAGGTTCTCGGCCAAGGGTCCGGGCAAGTCGAAGATGACCCGCGAGGAACTCATCGGCCTCATCAGCGCCGATGCCAAGTTCATGAACGAGCGCGACGACATCGCCGAATACATCGGCACGCTCAAGGCGGGCGAAGGCCTCAGCGAAACCGCCATCCGCGACGGCTACACCCGCTTCAAGGCGGAAAAGAACGCCAAAGAACTCGCCGACATCGCCGCCCGGCACGGCCTCGCCACCGCCGCCCTCCAAACCTTCGTGGACGGCATTCTCGACCGCATGATCTTCGATGGCGAGCACCTCAGCGACCTCATGACGCCGCTCGATCTCGGCTGGAAAGCCCGCACCCAGGCCGAACTCGCCCTCATGGCCGACCTGCACCCCCTCCTCACCAAACGCGCCGCTGGCCGCGACATCTCAGGACTCAGCGCCTATGAGCAGTAAGACCCAAACCACTGCCCCGCCGGAAGAGGCAACGCCCGCACTGGTGCCGAAGCTGCGATTTCCGGGGTTTCAGGACGATTGGGAAATGACTCCAATCGGAGAAAAGGTTGACCTGTTGTCAGGCTACCCGTTCGATGGCCCTGACATATGCGAAGATAGAAGAGGTGTCCGACTTCTGAGAGGGATAAACATAACGGAAGGAAGAATCAGGCATTCCCCAGAGATCGACCGATACTACACAGGCGAAACTGGTGGCCTGGAGAAGTTCAGAGTGCGTCTCAATGACTTGGTGATAGGAATGGACGGCTCGAAGGTGGGGAAGAACTCCTCTTTGATTTCGGACGATGACGCGGACGCACTATTGATCCAGCGAGTTGCACGGCTCAGAACAAGCAGCCCAACATTGATCCAATTCATCTTCCAACAGATCAATTCGACAACATTTCACTCCTATGTCGATAAGATCAACACGAGCTCCGGCATCCCTCATATCAGCGCTAAGCAAATCAAGGAGTTCACAGTCGGTTTTCCGTCACCCGCCGAACAACAAAAAATCGCCGAGTGCCTGAGTTCGGTGGACGAGCTGATGGCCGCGCAAGCGCGGAAAGTGGACGCGCTCAAGACCCATAAAAAAGGGCTGATGCAGCAGCTTTTCCCCCGCGAAGGCGAAACCCAACCCCGCCTCCGCTTCCCCGAATTCCAAAACGCCGGGGAGTGGGAGGTTCGGACGATTGGTGAGATGTTTAGCCTCATCAACGGTTGTGCCTTCAAACCGGAAGACTGGAAACCAACTGGGACTCCAATCATCCGCATCCAGAACCTGAATGATCCTTCCGCTGAGTTCAATTACTCGCAGGAACCAGTGCCAGAACGAAACCGCGTTGAATCAGGAGATTTACTCTTTGCTTGGTCTGGAACGCTGGGTTCGTCTTTCGGCGCTCGTATTTGGAATGGGCCGTCTGGTGTCCTGAATCAGCATATTTTCAAGGTGCTGATGGATGATCAGCAGATCATATTGCAGTTCGCGTTACTGGTCCTTGCGAGGGTTGAAGAAGAAATTGCGAGAAGGACGCATGGCTTCAAAGCCTCGTTTGTTCACGTCAAGAAGGCGGACCTTGTTCAAGTTGAGATGCTACTGCCATCCATCCCCGAACAACAACGCATCGCCACGTGCCTGAGCAGCCTCGACGCCCTGATCACCGCCGAAACCCAAAAGCACGAAGCCCTCAAGACCCACAAGAAAGGCCTGATGCAGCAGCTTTTCCCATCCCCGGAGGAGGTGGGCGCATGAGCGCGGACATCCGTTTGCCCCACAGGGGCAATGCATACCAGCCCAGAGCAGCGCTCTGGGTAGGCAACGCCCCCGATCCCCGCGTTCTGAAGGAACGCCGCATATCCCCGAATGGCGGACGTGTGACCGATCAACCCCTATGCGGCGTTCCTTCAGAACGCGACCGTTTCAACCTTTCCGAACCCAGGGTTTCACCCTGGGCTGGTATGCGTGGCCCCGTTGGGGCCGGAATCACATGCCTCCTTGGGGCATGAATCACGTTCATCTGTTATGCCGCAATCACTCTCCAACATTCTCATTCATTTGATCTGGAGCACGAAGGACCGCCATCCGTGGCTGGAGCCCGGCATTCGTGAGAAGACCCACGCCTTTCTCGCCGGTGCGGTGCGGCAATGTGATTGCGAGGCGTATCGCGTCGGCGGGGTGGCGGATCATGTGCATCTGGCGGTGCGACTTTCGCGCACCTTGTCCGTGGCGGACTTGGTGAAGGAGGTCAAAACCGCCTCCAGCAAATGGCTGAAGGAGCAAGGCCCGGCCTTTACCGGCTTTTACTGGCAACTTGGTTACGGGGCTTTCTCCGTGGGGATGAGCCAGAAGGAGACGCTGCTCCATTACATCGACACGCAGGAGGAACACCACCGGACGCGGACCTTCCAAGACGAATACCGCGACTTCCTGAAGAAATACGGCATCGACTATGACGAACGCTATGTGTGGGACTGACCGGAACGATGCGGCGTTCCTTCAGAACGCATGGCTGACATACACCAAACCCAGGGCGTTGCCCTGGGCTGGTATGCGACGCCCCTTTGGGGCGGTGACTGGCGGACCACTTCTTTTATTTTCTTATTTCCGATGACCGACACCAACCAAAAACAACTGGGCAACACCCTTTGGAGCATCGCTGACCAACTGCGCGGAGCCATGGATGCGGACGACTTCCGTGACTACATGCTGTCCTTCCTCTTCCTGCGTTACCTCTCGGACAACTACGAGACGGCAGCGAAGAAGGAACTGGGGCGGGATTACCCCGATGTGGGCGGTGATGCCCGCAAGGTGCCGCTGGCGCTGTGGTATGCGAACAACGTGGACGACATCCCGGCCTTCGAGAAGCAGATGCGGCGCAAGGTGCATTACGTCATCCAGCCGGGGCATCTCTGGAACAGCATCGCCAACCTGGCCCGCACCCAGAACGCGGAGCTGCTGAACACGCTGCAAGCGGGCTTCAAATACATCGAGACGGAATCCTTTGAGAGCACCTTCCAGGGCCTGTTCTCCGAGATCGACCTGAGTTCCCC
>JBEBGU010000226.1:0-6324 GCA_040081325.1 Prosthecobacter sp. | reverse complement strand
AGACATGGCGGCTGCAGATGTGCTGCTGCGGAGGTTTACTCAGAATGCAGCGACCGAAGAGGAGTGGCAGCAGCGTCTCAATGACGCTGCCGCTTTCCTGGCTTCTGGGAGTGATCTCGACAGCGCCATTATGCTGGCCCGTGAGTCCGTTGCTAAACCAAGCGCGGGGCGTGATGAACTTCTGCGGCTGGCCGATTTACTCACCGAACATGGGGACATGGAAGAGGCTCTGAGCTTGCTGGAAAAGGCCTGGCAGGCGGGGAAGACCGATGAAGATGGAGTCGATGTGGATGACAGGATTTACTCGCTCCTGATGGGCGACGAGAAAAAACAGGTTAGGAAAAACAAAGGGAGCGGTGGTGACTTCCAATTGCCTGATGCTTTTACCGGCAAGGGTTTTGCCACAACGGATGAAGCTCAAGTAAAGCAGCCGATGCCTGAGGCCGTGCTGGAAAAAGTTCGGCAGATGTTTGGGCTTCCTGAGGAGCAAAAGTTGTCCGATAAGACTCCGCGAGAAATCTTTCGTGCAGCTTGGTGGGCGGTGCGATCGGAGATGCCTGATGAGGCTTATCTTGCCTTTAGGCTTTTGCAGACGGGAGTGCCTATTGACGTGTCACTCGAAGCTGAGCGGCTCTTGTTGGACCTGGCTTTGGTCGATAAAAACACGGCGCTCGCCATGCGCGTGTTACGCCGACTTATCACACGGGATGAAACCAATAAGGTGCGCTACTCGCTGCGCCTGAGTGAGCTGCTATTGGAAGATGAGCAAACTGCATCGACCGCAGGCGCGGTCGGTCTTTCTGCGGAAAGGACAGGCTGGCGCTTAGCAGAGTCATCGCCACTGCCAGCACTGAGAGCGACTGCCTTTTTGGAGCGTGCATTTCATGACATGCCAGATTCAGATCAGCTACTGCAAGCGCTGACTCAATGTTACACACTGCAACGACGGAATGAGGATGCGTTGAAACTTTGGAAGAATGCGATTGATCGCGCTACAGGTGGAGCAGCAGTGACGCTGATGGAGCGCTATGCGGAGATGTTGCTTCGGCAAATGAAGCTGCCTGAGTTCATCGCCACTCAAATTCGCATCGTGGAAACAGAGACGGATGTGAAGCGTCGGCGCGAAGCCTACAAGCGCTTTCTGGATCGGCTGCTGTGGTCAGAACAGGGCGGTGATCTCAGCCCTGAATTGCTGAAAGAGCGGCTCAAAAGTGTGAGCGATGCTTTGGTGCTTCAAGTGAAGCGGCACCCCTTTGATGGCTTTTACCATGAGGCTCTAGCGCAGGTCTATGAGCGGGAAGGGAATGCGGCCAAGTCTTTTGCTGCGATGAAGCAGGCTTACTACACCTCACCTGACACGCCCTTCTCTCTCGATCAACTTCGTGAAGCCGCGCTACGTGTTCAGGATATGAAGTCGGCGATCTATTTTCAAAAACAGATCGCTGCAAGCGCTGGCCCAAAGGAACTCGCGGCTGAATCGCGGCGTCTCGTCGAGATGCTGGAGCAGACGTTTCAAATCGCCGAGGCTGATCGTGTGCGCCGTCGTTTGGAAAGTCGCTTTTCACAGGATGTCGCTTCACTTGAGGGGCTTGCGGAGCATTACCGCTCCACGGGTCAGGATGAGGCTGAGCGCCGTGTCTATGAGCAGGTCGCGCGAGTACGGCCATGGGATGCGCGCTCACAGCTCCGACTGGCTTTGAAGTCGCTGCGACTAGCTGATGAAGAGGCTGCTGAAAAGTATCTGCGTGAGATTTGTACACGCACGGTCAGTGATGCCTTTAAAGCGACGGTGAGTGGCCCCGAGCGCCTGCCATTGCCGCTTGCTGAATTTCGTAAAGTGGGTGCGCCAGGACCTGTCTCGGAAATCACAGGAGTGCTCGATACAGTGCCTGCTTTGAAGGCGGCAGAAGTGACCGCTTTGCGTGCCTATCTGAGTTTGCCACGCGCTGAATTTTCCGAGTTACCAGATGCAGTGCCGCTGATTCGACTGCGTGCGATTGAAGAGCTGTCCAAGCTGGTGCGGCGTGGTGATTCTGTGAAGCATGCGGCGTGGATCAATGAATGCAGCAGTGGTCAAGGTGGCGTGCGCACGGCTGTAGAAAAACTGTGGGCTTTTTACTTTGTCCATGCTGGTGATGAGTTCCGCAGTGAGCTGCGAAAGGTCATGGCTACTGGCTCCAGCTTAGAGGCTCAGTTTTGTCAGCTTTGGCTCACTTTGCGATCGGGCGGCATGGCCGAGGGGCTGCGCTGGTCGGAGCAAACGGGACTCGACTACGAAGTGCAGGAATCCAGAAAGCGTATGCTGCTCGCGGTCGGGGCCATGCTCGCGGATTTGGATACTTTTCGTTATGAACGTGGTGAGCTGACGCTGCTCGGCACGGTGCGTAGCATGTCGGTGGTGGACATTCTTCGGCGCTTGCAGGATCATCAGCGCTACCCTGAGGCTTTGGAACTGGGGGGGAGTCTGCGCCTGCATAATCCGGGACTTGCGGATGGGTTCACTTTCTCTTTGGCTCGCATCGCTGAGTCCGCTGAGCGTTGGGATTTGGCGCGGCAGTGTCTCAGTCGTGTGGTGCGCGGCCCAGTGCGGCCAGAGGCGTATCGTGGCACCTATGACCCGTATCTTTTTAGCCTGAGCGCAGCAAATCGCCTGGCCGTGAGTGCTGAGGAGCGTGAAGAAAATCTCCGCGCAGCATGGCGACATCTACAGGCCACTCCCAGCTCGGCGATGACGCGACTGCGTAAGTCTGCCGTGGCTGGCTTAGCTGGAGCACCGGAGACCGCAGCAGCAGAAATGCAGGGTTTTATCACCCGTGATCTTTTGCCTGCTCGACCGATGGGTGAGATGAAGGGCATGCTCATGCCGCAGGGGGCTGTGCGTTATGAGGAGCCGATGCATCTGCGCACCCTCTGGGAGGAGACGCGGGAGATCGAGGCGCGCTTTGTGCAGGAGGGTATGGGGCAGGTGATCCAGCAGGTGAATGCTGGTCTTGCTGCTCAGTGGGGTGGTGTCGGTCTGAGTTCACGCAGTGGGCTTGAGTTTGGTGAATGGCGGCTCGGCCATCTCGTGCGCAAAATGCGTGACGTGGACTATCCGACTCGTCTGCGAATGCTGCGTGAGCATTTGGCGAGTGTGGATATGAAACTCGAAGTGTCGGTGGACACACTGAGTGAGCTGGGTGGTCGGCTGGAAACTGCAGGCATGTCGCGTGAAGCCATTGAGGTCTATGGTCTGCTGCCGAGCCGTGCTCCTGCGAATCCTGAATACGCGCAGTGGCTTATCCGTGTGAGTGAGTCGGCTTTGGATACCAAGACGGGATTGAAATTCACGCTCCAATTACTCAATGCTGAGCCGCCTATGAAACCACCGCAGCCGGGTGATGAAGTCTTGCGTGAGAAGCATGCGCATTTTCTAGCGCTGGATTTTGATCTAGCTGAGCTGCATCGGCGTGGCTACCTGCCGCAGATCACGCGCGTGCTTCAGGGGCGCATCCCGCATGAGGTGCCGTACCTGCGTGAGTTGGCGTTGCTGCATGAAAAGTTAGGCCAGGACACTCTTGCCCTCGCTGCCTGGGATCGCTTGCATGAGGCCTTTGTTAAAAATGCGGAAAGCGGAATCCTGACAGATGCGGAGAGCTGTGTGCGCCGCGCTAAGCTGCTGATCAAAATGAACAAACCTGCTGCGGCGCTGGCAGCTTTGCGGCCTGTGCCACTGGCTGAAAAATCGGGTGAGCAGGGCAGGGTGGCCTTGATGCTGCGTGCTGATCTTGTAGCACAGGCGCAGGACTGGACTGAGTTTCGTGAATTGATGACCCTGGCGGTGGAGATCAAATCCATCGACTGCATCGCGCATCTCACGGAGCTTTCTCGTGTGCAGGGGCGTGGCACTGAGGCACTGAATTTTTTAACGCAGGCTGAGCGCTCATTAAAGGATGATGGAGCGCGCTTCCGACTGCGGCTGGAACTGCTGAAATTACTCGCTCATGAAACGACTTGGACACCTGAGCGCGGTCGCTCGCAGGTGGCTGCTCTACTGAGGGTGAGAAGTCGTGATCGTGAGACTTTACTGCAGTTTGTGGACTGGCTCGGCACTCAGGCGCTGGGCGCAAATCGTGCGGCTTGGATCAGTTTGCTGCGCGCTGAATCGCGAGCTGGAGTGGACCGTCCCTTAGCTGCTCTGGCACTGTGCGCTTTTGCTGAAGGTGCGCCCGAGTCGATGGGAGATGATCTCTCTCATGGGTGGCTGGCGGTGCGTGAGGGAGATCGCATCTGTCTCGAACTCGGTGCCGAAACACTTTTGAAAAAGGCCCACGCTGGCTGGGCCTGGCGTGCTTGTCTCGGACTCCAGGATCTGCCGACGCTGCGCCTTGATGGACGTAAGCTACCACTCATGCTGCGTGTAGCTCATGAGCTGGGAGATCGCACGATTGTTCAGGAGATCTTTGCTGAAGTGGTGCGCATGCCTTTCCCCGGTGGTGTGCAGACGGTTGCCTGGGCAAAGGCTTTGGAAGAAAGCGGTGAGAACGATTTAGCGCGTGAACTTTATCTCGCGGCACTGGATCGGCTGGATGCCACGAATGGCATGCAGTCAGACCTGAGCGCGGCGTGGACTCGTCACCTGATTATGCGGCGTGAGTTTGAATCCGCCGAGAGCTATCTCATGCGCGCGCTCTGGACGCTGCCGAATGAGGCGCCGAAGCTCTTGTTCGATCTTTATGCTGCTTGGGGGCGCTTGTCAGATGTCCGCGCTGAGCTGCGGAAGTTTCATCTTCCTGGTGGCATTGAGAAGGAGGTGTTGTTCCTTACCGCTCAGTCGCTCGGTATTCCACCGCCTGTCACTTCGGTTCCTTCATCATGAAAGTTTATTGGTTCATCGCATTGATCGCCTGCTTGCTGGTTGGTTGCTCGTCTTCAAAATCGAGCAAGCGCCAAGACGTGAGCGGGCAGCCTATGTCTAAGCGCATCGCAAACTCGATGAAGCGCATGAACGATCCAAATGATCGCAGCCAGTTCGATAAGTCGATGCAGGCTACCTTTGGTAAAAAGAAAGGCAGTGCCTCGTGGTTCAGCCGCCAGAAATATGGCGCGCGTGATTACAACGGCGTGAAGTCTTTTGGCACGAGTCCCTTCAAGACAGGTGAGTTTGCTGAAGGTGATAATAAGAGCGCCATGGGCAGGCAAAACTTCGCTGAACGCGACAAGACTCCAGCTTATGGCGACGACAGCTTCCGCACGGGCACGAGTCCTTTCGCAGACAAGTCGATGAGGGATGGGACGAAGTCTTTTTCAGGCGCGGATGATATTTTCAAAACCCGTCCTGATAGCCGCATCTCTAAAAGTGCAGCGAAGGACAACATGCCCAAGTTTATCGAGCTAGATGATAAGGGCCGTGGCTCTGCTTACAGTGAAGACGAGGTGCGCCGACTGCTGGGCCGTGATTGATGCTGACTCAGCGCGTGATGGATAGCTGGATCAAGACTTGATCCAATCCATTCAAGCAATGTGACCAGTGAATATTCAACTCAGGCATTTGCTCCTGATAACCTCTGGCGGCACGTCCGCCGATGATAAGGGCCATCGGCTCAGGAAGTAACTCGCGCATCCGCCGCAGCTTGTCCTCAATGATAGCGCACCTCTCTGGATAGACTACACTCAAAGCCACCGCACGCGCCCTGCGAGCCGTGGCGCATGAGGCGATTTCTTCGATGGGCAGATTCGGGCCGAGGTAGATCACCTTCCAGCCCAGATCACGGGCTGAGGCTGCGACTAACATAGCACCCAGTTCATGAGTCTCGCCTGAAGGTGTGGTGATGATTAATTCGGGCGCATTCACTGCCGTCTGACTGCCAGGGACCGGTGTCATCAGTATTTCACGAATGATGGAGGTGACGACATGCTCATGACTCGGGCGCAGGTTACCGGCCTGCCAGGCTTCCCCGATGCTCTGAATTAAAGGGCAGATGACATGGTGCAACATGCCGCGTTGGCCGAGCTGCTGACGTGCATGGAGTAGCACGCGGCGGACCTTGTCGCCATCATAGGTTTTGGAGGCTTCGATGCACAGATCCACAAACTGCTGAGGTGACTCAAGTGGCGTGGAGTTCAGACTGGCACTGGCTGATACCGGGACAGTTCGCTGGAGTTGCTGATCGACGAGCTTTTGGAGTTCATGTGTGGGGCGCTGCGCCACATTTCCGATGCGGTACCCATTCTCGGTTAGCTCCCGTAGCAGCTTCAGCCGTCGTATTGCTTCTTCACAGAACATGCGACGATTCGTGTCTGTGCGCGTCGGATTCATCGCCCCATAGCGTCTCTCCCATATAC
>JBEBGU010000225.1:0-6330 GCA_040081325.1 Prosthecobacter sp. | reverse complement strand
GTATTTGGGTTGGGGACGATCACGTTAGCGGTGCTGGTGGCAGTGATGGCAACATTGACATCTGGCTCGCGGCTCGGAGCTGCGCCTGTAGGCAGATTGCCATTCACACCACCGTCGGTGAATCTGACGCTGGCGTTAGCCACAGTCGTCGAGGGTGTGGTGATCATTAACACTGTTGTTGGCGGTTTGTAGAAACCTCCGAAGGCCTCCAATCCGATCGGCGTCGCGACGGGTGTGCCAGCCAAGCCAAAACCTGCGCGGTAGGTGCGGGTAGCAACGGTGGCTGAGACGGCCGCTGGGTTCGGCGGGCGAACCCAGTCGAGTTCGCCCGTGATGACGTTGTCAGTTGGGTCTGTTGGGGTTGGTGAAGGTGTTCCCGTACCAATCGTAAGTTGGCCGAGAATGGAGCCTTTTTTTACTGTGGTGTAGAGCGTCTGGAAGATGAGAACTTCTCCCAAAGGACCAACAAAAGCCCCCCCTGTGAGGCCCTCGTTATCTGCTGTTTTTCCAGCGATGGTAAGTGTGCCTGCTGCAGCGACCGTGAAGCTGGCATAGCCATTTCCCTGAGGCACGTTGTTGTCTCCGATATTCGGATTAGCGATTGGGGTAGTAACGGGCAGACGAAGGCCGAAGTTGTAGAGTCCGAGGTAAGCTGATGCTGAAGAAGCCAGGGGCGTGGCTTTACGAATCTGCTTCCAGGCAGTGACGGGGACAGAGACCACGCCGAAGACATCTTGAGACGTCACCTGACCGGCGCTGAAGCGGTCTTTCGTGTCTTGATCAATGGTGAAGGTGAGCGTCAGTGGAGCGAGGATACCCGTGCGCGGAATGGTCACCGTCGCGGTGTATGGCGGGACGGGTTGACCGCTGCCATTGATGCCTATGTCGAGTCCGCCTTTGAAGGGGAGCTTCGGCGCGGCACCCATGGTCAGTGAGCCGGTGAAGGCACCCGTGAGAGCTGTGACAGTTAGATCAATGCGACCACCAAGGCTTTCGTTTAGATTCGCCTCACGCCCGATGAGGCCCGCATAGACTCCATCCAGTCCAGCAGGCATGTCCACGATGGTGATGCTTTGATCAGCGGGAACTGGCAGGTCTGCGCCCACAACGTTGGTCGCGTTGATTTTAATTTTGTTGTAGGTGCCAGCCTTTGTCGGGCGTCCGCTGATCAGGCCGGTTTTGGTATTCACCGCGACTCCTGGCGGAAGCCCAGCGGCGGAGTAGGAGACGGGAGCCGTAGCGTCACCTGCTGCCACTTTAATTTGGTGTGTGTACATGCGACTGACGATGCCATTGGGCATGCCCTGCGGCTCATCGACATTTGGACGTCCGCTATAGACTTGGAGATGAGTGGTACCGCCAACTCTCATGCCACCAGGGCCGGAGACCTCACAGAAGTAGTCCACATTGTCCGTGAGCAGCGCTGCGGTGATTGTGAGTGTTTTGGTGGTGATGTTTTTAAACCGGGCATCAAGGGAGAGTGCACCACCACTTGAACGTTTCCAAAGATAGGTTAGACTGTTACCCACAGCATTGACGGTGATAGTGGTGGTAGGCGTGCCAACCTTGATTGGCAGGAGCCTCGGCGGCATGAAATCTTCCACGACGCCGAGTTCAGCGTTGTTACTGGTGCCAAGTCCAGCGGGCAGGACCCCATTTTTAAACTGCACGCTGTAGGTTCCTGCCTGCGTGAGTTGAGCGGCAAAAATCTTGTAAGGACTGCTGATCGCACCCACCACACTGGCTGCATTTTTGCGCCACTGCTGAGTCAGCGCAGAGAGGCTGGTAGCGGCAGATGTGAAGGTCACGGGCTCGCCAACATTCACCATACGTGCCACGGGCTGAAGCGTGACGGTCGGGTCTTTGGCACAGTTTCCGGTCAGTTGGACGACGAAGCGTGGAGTGGATACATCGTCGCTCGAAATGGTGAGTGTCGCAGTTCGCGCTCCGCCTTCCTTCGGAGTGAAAAGAACCACCATAGGGGAAGTGACACCCCCATTGATCGAAGTGGTAGGTTTCGTGAAAATTGTAAACTCGGCAGCATTCGGACCGCTGACCATCGCAGCGACATTATTCAGACTGGTGATGCCATCATTCCTGAGCACAAAGGGCAGTGATATTTTCTGTCCGAATGCAACCGTGCTACTTGGTGTGAAATCCACGGTTGAAGCGCCGCTGGTCAATGCAGTTGCTGCAGGCTGCTCTAAGATGAGCTTAGGTGCCATGAAGGCGATGCGCGGTTCATTACCCGCGACTGAATCGGACGCTGCAAAAAGCAGGTTGTTGCTGAAGTTGGAAAGACTGTTGGGATTTGAAGAACTGGACCCCGGCACTGCGTCGAAAGCGATACGTGTGCCTGCGGCTGTACCGTCAGAAAGCCAGACTTCACGGCCTGAGAGACCGTCATCCGCAGCGAAGCAAACGATGTTGTTGATGACTGTGAAATTGTCGATAGAAGCGTCGGCAAGACCAGCAACAAGATCCTTAACCAAGACCGTTCCTGCAGCGGTGCCATTGCTAACCCAGAGTTCACGGCCACTGACGCCATCATTGGCCAAGAAGAAGAGTTTTCCACCAGCGCTGCGCAGATCCGTAGGATCAGATGAGTTAGGAACTGATGAGGTACTGCCTGCGGCGATATTTTTGACCAGAACGGTTCCCAGAGCAGTGCCATCGGACTTCCAAAGCTCGCGCCCATTGATTCCGTCATCCGCCACAAAGAACAGAGTGGTTCCGACCACGGTTAGATATGATGGCCTGCTCTCATCGATGGCGCTAAGATCACCTGCCAAGATATTCTTAACCACAACCGTTCCTGCATCAGTACCATCGCTCTTCCAGAGTTCACGGCCCGTGTTTTGCGCATTCGTAGAGCCATTCCCTGAACCTGTGGCGATGAAGTAGAGCGACCGCAATGTTCCTGTGGCAGGCATGACCACGAACTCTTCGGGATTGGAACTATTACTGCCGACCACACTGATGTCTTTGACGCGGACCGTACCAACCGACGTGCCGTCTGTTTTGTAGAGTTCACGCCCAGTGAAATTATTGGTTGCCGCGAAGTAAACTGTATTTCCAATGGCTGCGAACTGACCAGGATAGGAGCCAACATTGATGTCTCCAGAATCATTCGTGTTAAGATCCTTCAGCAGCACAGTTCCCAACGCAGTTCCGTCAGATTTCCATATCTCGGCATTCGTGTCATTTGTTCTGGCGGAGAAATAGAGGGTGCCATTGTTAAAGAATAGATTTTCTGGGACAGCGCTGCCCGAGGCATTGACCTGAAGAAGGGCGTTCGTGGTGCCATTATTAAAATGAACTTCACGATCACCAGGTGTCAGCTCAGCGGTGAAAAAGAACTGACTGCCAGTGCCTGCGGTGAAATCCATGGGTTCTGATCCGTCAGTGCCAACGACAAGATCCCCGAGCAACACGGTTCCGGCGGGTGTTCCATCCGTAATCCATGGCTCATTCCCTTGACTCACGCTGGAAGCAGCGAAAACCGCCTTGCCATTGGCCAGTTGGGTAAACTTCTGGGGAGCTGAACCCTGTGTGCCTGAGCGAAAACGATGAACGCGCACCGTACCAGCATCGTTGATGCCATTGGTTTTCCACAGTTCATCATCCCCCATCATGAAATAGAGCGTGGAACCAATCCGCACTGGATTCCGAAACAGCTTGGCACTTACAGCCGCTGTTCCCGGAGTAGATTCTGTGAGGAAATCTTCGATTTGAACGGTGCCATTGGCAGTACCGTCTGTCCGCCAGAGACTGAGGTCTGCCGTCGTCACATCCTCCTTGGTGAAAACCACCAGACTCGCTGGCAGACTCACAAAATTAGCCAAAATGGAACCATCAGGTCCGGGGGTTAGTTCCTTGAGTATTTGGGTATTATTTGTGTCCCCATCACTATGCCACAACTCCACTCCATTTGACCCGTCATCAGCGGTGAATACCACCCGGTTTGAGAGAGTGGGCGCAGTCGTTGGGGTAGCATTAACGACGATCGGCGTAAGGTTAGCAATTCCGGCGGAATCAGGCCCAGTGTTGATATCTTTGACCAAAATATTCTCAAGATCATCAAGCGAACCGTCACTGGTCCACAGTTCTCGTCCCTCATTGGTCGTACCCGCGATAAAATAAAGACGCCCAGAGGCGGTAGCCGTAGCACCCGAAACGACTAAATTAGAGGGCGCGGAACCACCTGCACCGATTTCGATGTCCTTGATCAAAACATGGGCGTTTGCCTGCCCATTCGTGCGAAAGAGTTCGGAACCAACAGGCTCTTCCCCGCTCAGACCCAGCGTGGTCCCTTCGGCAATAAAATATAGAAATCCATTAAAAGTTACGAAGCCAGGAGGTGCCAGTTCAGTGGAGCCTGCGCTTCCCGGCAGGACATCGGAAAGAAGGGTAGTTACTGGATTGTTGGCAGTTACATTGCTTGTCCAGATTTCTGCGCCCGCTTCCGGATTGCTAACCCTCGACCCACCATCATTTGCCACCAAGAAGAGATTCCCACCAAAAGAGTACAAGTCTCGAATGTTTCCGCCGAGACCTAGCGTGGTGTTAAAATCAAACAACTCCTCCACTACCAAGTTACCAGTAAGGGAGTCAATTTTGCTTCTCCAGAGTTCCCTCTCACGATCATTGGTTCGGCCTGCAAAGCAAAGCGTTCCATTCACATTGGTGAGCCTCTCTGGTCCGGTGATTGTGTCGTAATCATGGTTATTACCCACGCGCACCGTGCCACTGTTGGTGCCATCACTTTTCCAGACATCACGTTCGTTGGTTGAATCCACTGCCGTGAAAAAGAGATTGGTACCCACAGCCGTCAGATTCGTGGGGATCGAGTCAGCATTGCCAGGTAGGATGTCTTTGACCAAAGATGGCACAGTGCCAATGATTGGCGGCGTGACACCAACGGCTGAGGCATTAGCGGCTCCATCATCTACCCCCGCTATGCCCACTGTACCCGCCAGTTTGGTCGTGACTCCAGCCGCAGTGGTTTTGCGAATGATTTGGTTGCCTGTGTCTCCTACATAAATGCCCGTACCGTCCGCAGCCACACCACTCGGAGCGGAGAATCTAGCCGCTGCCCCCGTGGCATCTGCGCTGCCGATCTGACCAGCAGCGCCAGCCAGCGTGGTGACCAACCCTGTTGAGATGACGATTTTACGAATTGTCTGGTTGCCCGCATCCGCGACATACAAATTGCCTGTGGTATCCGCCGAGATGCCTTCTGGAGAAGAAAACCGTGCGGCAGTGCCTGTGCCATCGGCGCTGCCACTTTGTCCCGCGCCGCCTGCCAGTGTCGTCACTGTGCCAGTATTGTCGATCTTACGGATCAGGTGGTTTCCTGTATCAGAAACGAACACATTACCAAAGCTATCCACCGCCACAGCCTGAGGTGAAGAAAATCTAGCGGCAGCGCCAGTCGCATTGTCACTACCACTCGTTCCCGCCGTGCCAGCATACGTGCTGACCAGCCCAGCAGCCGAGATTTGGCGTATAGTGTGATTACCAGTATCAGCGACAAACGCGGTGCCATCACTTCTGACAACCAATCCCCTTGGAGAGGAAAATCTGGCCAGACCTCCTAGACCTCCGACCGTACCGACGGACCCAACGGTGCCAGCAAGCGTCATGACCGCTCCATCAGGCGAGATCCTGCGGATGACGTGGTTGCCAGTATCTGCCACATAAACTGTTCCAGCGGGAATGACCACGGGGGTGCTTACCGCCGTTTTCAAAACGGCTACGCCTCTGGGAGAGGAGAATCTAGCAGCGATCCCACTTCCGTTAAAACTACCCGACTCTCCAAGACCACCAGCCAATGTGCTGATGCCCCCTGTCGTCGTGATCTTGCGTATCGCGTGATTGTTCGTGTCCGCCACATAGACATTGCTCGTGCCATCCAGTGCCACCGATCTTGGACTGTTGAACGATCCAGCCACATTTAGCTGCCACAACTCGGAACCCACGATGTCATCGTCCGTGGAAATATAGATTTTATTACCGACTACAGCCATTTCATCAGCCAGAACACTTGTTCCTAAAGGCGCGATATTGATATCCTTGAGTATTTGCACTCCCTGGCTCAATCCAGAGTTGGCAAGCAGCAAAAGGCTGGCCGTGGCGGTCCAAAAAGAGGGGGGGAGGATTTTCATAATTGTATAGACAGCGTATTGACATCGCAGAGAGAAGGCAATCCTAAAATCTGGAGGCCCCGTTTGAATCTCGTTGGCGTGGTCCTCAGATCATTCGACCCATCTAACCCAGCTTTGCTCAAAGCAAACCCAAGACTCTGCTCTTGCCCCCCCGCCCTTCTGC
>JBEBGU010000224.1:0-6340 GCA_040081325.1 Prosthecobacter sp. | reverse complement strand
GTTCGGCTTGTCGAGCGTGGGCCGCCAGCCCTGCAATTCGCCACGTTTGCCCGCGTTTTCGATGCGCTTCTCCACCTCGCGCACGCTGTCGAGGTATTCATCGAGCTTGCGCTGATCGCTCGCACTGATGTCGCGGCGCAAATCCTGCGCATCGGCCAAAACAGCATCCAGCACACTCTTGTCGGCCGGTGAAGCCTCGTCTTTGAAAAGCCGGTCAAAAGCCAGCGCGGGGTAAAGCTCCAGCGGCGTCGGTGTTGTCGGTGAAGACCACGAGATATGCGAGCTGTAGAGCATCGAGTAGTTCTTGTGCACCGACGGGTTCGACTTCTCGCACGCCAGCACGAGGCTCGGCACCTTTGTGCTGCGCCCATACGTTTGCGCCAGCATCTGATCAAAGCTCGTGCCTGATCGAATCTCCCCGCCGCTCGCGATGGGCGCACCAGAGAGCATGTTGCCGGTCTGCGAGGAGTGGATGTTCCCTTTGCGAGCCTCTTCATGATACAGGCCTCGCACGAAGAGCATTCGCTCGCGGAAATCCTTCAACGGCTCAAGCACGCGGCCCAGCTCCATCGCCTTGCCCTCGCCCTTCGCCCACCATTCCTGCGAGTGGAAGCCGTTCCCGGAAAACGTCACGCACAGCCGCAGCGGCGCTTCGCTGGCGGGTTTGTTCCTCTTCGGCTCATCGCCCCAGACATTGACCGACTCCATCCACGGCAACGCCATGGTGACGCCTGTGCCACGCAGGAAGGCTCGACGATTGAAACGATGGGTGTTCATGAGGAGAGATTACGAAGAGTGTTTTACCAAACTCTCGATGCTCCGAGTAGCGAGAGCGGCGTGTCGGGAGAAAGAATCGTCATACCCGACTCAATGGCCTGAGCCGCGAGCAGTCGATCAAACGGATCTGGATGAACGCGTGGCAGTTCTCCGCTGCGATAGATCGAGGCTGGGTCGAGGTTGAAGTCATGGATATGAAAAAAGTCTGTTTGTTGGGGCACCCACACCCGCGGTGTGTCCGGCAACGCGAGCTTTCCAGACGAGTGTTTCAAGCAGATCTCCCAGATACTCACGTCACTGAGGAACAGTGTATTCGCAGGGTCGTTGATGATCTGAGTAGCGATCGCAGAGAGCTTTCCCTGTGGCATCGCAAGCCAAATGAAGGTGCATGTATCGAGCAAGACTTTCATAGACCCCATTCCTTGAGTTCTTCCTCGGTGAGCGGTGCAAAGACTGAGTCGGGAATCTCAATGATCGGCCCCAGACAATCGCCGACCTTCGGGCGTGGCTTCAGCTTTGGCTTTTTCACCGGCACCAGCATGGCCACGGCAGACTTGCCGCGTGCGATGATGAACTCCTTCCCTTTCTCGACATCGGCGAGGTAGCGGGAGAGATGTGTCTTAGCTTCATGAGTGGTGATCGTGGTCATGGTGGAGCATCCGATTTGCGCGAAAGTTAGTCAACTTAGTTTACTTGGCGATCCTTTCCCCTTACCTCGCAGAACTGCCGGCTCCGCACGATCATCTCCACCAGTGTGCCAAAGCATAGATCGCTCTTCATCATCTGTTCGATCAGCGGCTTGTCGGAAAGCTGCACACTGCGGCCGAGGGCATAGCCGAGCAGTTTGCGGCAAAACTGCCGCGTGAAATCATCGCGGCGCTTCGTGAGCAGGTAGTCGCGGAGATCGGCAAGGCCACCGACGGTGGTGCCGTCGGGCAAAGTGGTCTTCGTGTCGGCTTGGCGGGTGCGGCCAATGGCGTCGAAGCCTTCGAGCGCGAAGCCGTAAGGGTCGATGCGCTTGTGGCAGCCCATGCAGTTCTCATCACGGCTGTGTCGCTCGATGAGTTGACGCTCGGTAAGATCGGCGGGGGCTTCTTCGGGCAAGACGGGTACGCCTTTGGGTGGAATGGGCAGTTTTTCACCGAGGACGACTTCGGTTAGCCAGGTGCCGCGCAAGATGGCGCTGTTGCGTGAGGCGCCGGCTTGCTTTGCGAGCGTGGCGGCGAAACCGAGGATGCCGCCGCGGCCTTGAGCGTGGAGACCGTCGATGCGCTTCCAAGAATCGATTTCCCGCAGATTCAGAGAACCCGCAGATTGTTTCTCTGAATTTTTAATCTGTGGGTTTTCTGAATCTGCGGAAAAACCCATCTCATAGTGCTTCGCCAGCTCCGCATTCACAAAGGTGTGATCGGCATCCAGTAGGCTCAGGATGCTGCGGTTGTTTTGGATGAGGTCGATGAAGAAGCGGGTGACTTCTTCCTGCATGTCGTCGCGGAGGTCGAGGAAGGTGGGGAAGTGGCGTTCGCTCTTTTCATCAAGCGTGGCGACATCCCTCACATGCAGCCATTGGCAGCCAAACTCGGTGGCGAGTCGGCGTACTTTGTCGCTCTTCAGCATGCGTTGGGCCTGAGCGGCGAGTGTGGCGGTGTCTTGGAGGTTCGCGGAGCGCAGTTCGTCATCCGACAGCGAAGACCAAAGGAAGTAGCTGAGGCGTGTGGCGAGTTCCTGCGGGCTCACGGGGCCGGTTTTGGTCGGAGCTTTCTCACCGCGATACAAAAACGCGGGCGAAGTGAGCACGCGCACGAGCATGAGACGCGGATCGAAGGTGAGCAGGCCGTTGATCTCCTTTTCCGTGAGTGGGCGTCGCCAAGCTTTCTCGGCAAAAGTGAGGACGGCGGCCTTTTGCGGCTCGATGGAAGCCTTCTGCTGTTCTTTGAACTTCGCAGCGGCTTGGAGGATCGGCTGGCGCATCGGCTCGAAGGCGCTGGGCTTCGCATCCTGCGTGGCGAACTGCCAGAGCTGCTCAAAGGCATCGACTTGCTTCAACGGAGCCTCGCTGATGAAAAGAAGCTCGTCCCAGAGGCGATCGAGTTCACGCGTCTCGGCATCTGTGAGCATGAGACGACGCAAAGCCTCGTCTTCGCGATAAAGCAGCGTGAGCGTGACCACCTCGTCCACTGGCACGATCTTGGTGTAGCAGAGCGCGATGGGGAAAAGTGCGCGGAAGTCAGTGAAAGCGGCCTCAAAGCGTGTGCGGGGCTCGCTGTCGTCATTCACGATGATCGGGGCGCTGTGCTGCGTGATGAGGTTGTTGTCGCTCCACTGGCCGTTTTTGATCGCCGACTCCGATTTGCCGACGACGAGGCTCACGGTGGCATCCGGCTTCTGCGTGAGCACCTGCATCTGCACGCTGCCGTGGGTTTTGGAGGCCAGTTTGCCAGTGACGACGAACTCGGTGCCATTCGCGAGGGCGGCGGGGATTTGGACTTCGATGATGGAGGGCGCTTTGGCCGTGAGGTTTGACGGGATTGAGGTCGCTGACCTGATAGACAGGAATGGGCGAAGAAGCGGTGACGTGAGTGGAAAGTCCTTCTCTAAATGCTGCCGCACTTTCACGGCGAGGTCCGGTGAAGGCTTTTTTCGCCATTCGGCGATCGGTGCAGGCACATCAGGCGCGGCTTCGAGGGTGGCGGGTTGGCTGAGGAAGTGCCACGCACCGTGTGGATTGCCTTGGAGGATGTTGGGTGAGACCTCCTTCGCGAGATCCAAGGTCTTCGAGCCATCACTGAGGGTCAGATTCACGGCGGTGAGGTCGCAGACGTGGCTGCCATCGCGCGGACCGATGACCAACGCGACGACCTGCCCCGCCTCGACTCGCACGTTTTCAAAGGGGCCCAGCTTTTGCGCCGCTGCGGTTTTGACCACGCCACTGGCGAGCACTTCGCTGGTATGGCCGCGACGCACTTCGAGGGCCCAGGTGACGCCGTTGCCGCATTCGGGATGTGCATCGGCGACATCGCCGTGAATGCGCAGCGTGGCGGCCTTGTCGCAATGCCAAGCGATGACTGAGGCACGCGTCGGCGAGGGATGTGTGGCGACGCTGTGGGCCTTCATCACGCCCGGCGTGCGCACAGTGGCGTCGGAGGAGTTGGCGAGCACGCTGAGTGCTTGCTCGCCCTGCCAGCCTTGAATGAAAGCGTAGTCGGGCGTGCCCTTCATCTGCTTCGTGAGCAACGGTTCGAGCTTGGTGGTGCCGTAGCCGAGGTATTCACGCCACGCGGCGATCAAAGCAGGGGCAGCATCGCTTTTGCCACTCGCGATGGCATTCAGACACGGCTCGGTGTTCGCGATGATCTTGGCGCGTTGCGCTTCGAGAAGCTTCACCAAGGCGGGAAGGCCGCTGATGGGCAGATCAGGCCTGCCAGGGGTCACGAGACGCGGATTCGACCAGATGACCTCATCGCCTTCGCTGCCGTCGCCTGCATCGGTGGTGTTCAAATAGAGCGTTGCATCGCGATCCGAGGTCAGTTTGACGCGCATCTCATGCTCCGGCACGAGCGGCGACACGGGCTCCTGCCAGGCCTTCGGGCCGTTTTCTTTGCCGATGTGGCCCACGCTGGCGAATCGCCACAAAACCTGCTGCCAGGGCTCGATGTCGGCTGCGGTGAGCTTCCTCTCACGAAACTTCGCCCGCAGCGGATCGATCAAAATGGACGCTTTCGTGCTCGTGAGTGCCGTGCGGAGATTTTGGAGGTATTTCGGGCTCAAGCCGTCGGCGCTGCCGCGGCCTTGAAGTGCATCGAGATAGCGCGAGAGCGGCAAACGACCGCCGGCATTCGTATCAAACTTCACGCCTTGCAGATTCATCGCCTGGGAGCCGCCAGCAGCGCTGTAGCGTGCATAAAAGGAGCGGATCGACGCCAGTGTCTCGTCCGTCCAATCGCGTGCCGAGGTGCTCGCTGACCAACGCACGCCATGCGGCGTGAAGACCGCGTGACTCGCGATGTCTTTCGCCGCGTCGAGATACTTGGTGAGCAATGCGGGCGACATTACAAGTGCTGCGCCTGCATTCGTGAATCCTTCGCCCGCCGCACCATCGACCGGGAACTCCTTTGCCGGATCGAGCGACTCGATGCCCGTGAGGTCACGCAGCGTGTAGGTGTATTCCATGTTCGACAGTCGCCGCAGAACGACGGGACCCGGATCGCCTGCATTGGCGAGCGCGATTTGATCAAGCGTGCCGCGCACCCAGTCCGTGAGCTGCTTTTTCTCGGCTGCGGAGAGCTGCTTTTCCTTCTTCGGCGGCATCTCGCCCATCTCGATCTGCTCTAGCACATTTTCCCAGATGTGCGGCTCTTTTTGGATGTCCGAGGCTTCGAGATCGAGATCGCCCTTCTGCTCCTTCGTCGAGTGGCAGTTGAGGCAGTGCGTTTGCAAAACAGATCGCACATCCGCATGAGCAGATGTCATCGCAAACAAACAGGCCGACGCGATCCACTTCATGCCAAAATCTCCTTCACCACGTTTCCATAAACATCCGTGAGGCGATAATCGCGGCCCAGATGGCGCCAAGTCAGCTTCTCGTGATCCAGACCGAGCTGATGCAGAATCGTCGCGTGGAGATCATGCAGATGCACTTTGCCGGAGACGGGGCGAAAACCGAAGTCGTCCGTCTCTCCATAGGTGAGGCCGGGTTTGATGCCTCCACCGGCCATCCAGGTGCAGAAGCTCTCGGGTTGATGCTCGCGACCGTGTTTGTCGATGGGAGATGTGCCGCTGAGATCCTGGCTCCACGGTGTGCGACCGAATTCGCCGGACCACACGACGAGTGTGTCCTCCAGCAGGCCACGTGACTTTAAATCTTTGATCAAAGCGGCACAGGGCTGGTCGGTTTCGCTGCAACTCTTGGGCAGTGCATCGCGAATGTTGCCGTGATGATCCCAGCCGCCCATGGTGACCTGCACAAAGCGCACTCCGGCCTCGCTGAGACGACGCGCGAGCAAACAAGCGCGCCCGTTTTTGTCCGTGGTCTTTTCGCCGATGCCATAGAGTTTTTTCGTCGCCTCGGACTCGTTGGAGATGTCCACCAGCTCGGGCGTGGCGCTTTGCATGCGAAAGGCGATCTCCATGCTCTCAATCATGCCTTCCATCCGCGCATCGACCTCAGCACCCTTGAGCAGGCGGCGATTCATGCGCTGGGTGAAGTCGATGCGCGCGCGCTGCGCCTTCGCATCGCCCGAGACATCGGCGAGGTAGTCGATGGGCGATTGCTTGTCGCCCTGCGGGATGACGACCTTGGTGCCCTGATGCGCGGCGGGCAGGAAGGAGGAGCCATAGAGCCGCGTGTCGCTGTCGGGATGGATGGTGATGAAGTTGGGCAGGTTTTGATTCTCCGCGCCGAGGCCGTAGCTGATCCACGAACCCATCGACGGCCGCACATCAGCGGTGACGCCGGTGTGAAATTGCAGCGCGGCGGGCTGATGCTGGTTGTTGTCCGAATGCACGGCGCGTAGCAGGCTGATCTCATCGGCGATGGTCGCGGTATGCGGCAGCAGATCGGAGA